>JACCUE010000011.1 GCA_013812005.1 Thermoleophilaceae bacterium | reverse complement strand
TCGGTGCGGTACCGGCTGCCCTGGAGCTGGTCGTCGTTCGACTACCCCGAGCTGTGCCGGCTGCTCTTCGAGCAGTGCGACGCCCGCTTCGAGATCGCCAAGGTGCAAGGCCGCGGGCCAGGCGGGACGGTGAGCACCGATCGCGGCGATCTCGATGCCGGGCTGATCGTGGACGCGCTGGGCTGGCGCCGCGTGCTGGCGGCGGAGGGCTACCAACCTCCCGACGCTCCACTGTCACGGGGCCTCGAGGTGCACCCGCCGGGGGGCGGGCAGGACCTTGACGTATGGATCGACCGCTCGCTGGTGCGCTTCGGGTACTCGTGGAGCGTGCCCGCCGAAGGCGAGCAGCGCGTGGGCGCAGGATCGTATGAGCCGCGCCACCACGTCAAGGACGCCACGGTGGAGCTGGCCGGCCGTCTTGACGTGCCGGCGGTCGCCTACCAGGGCAACTGGTTTCCCCACCGCCTGCGCCGGGCGGCCGAGGACGGCATCTTCTACGCCGGTGACTCGGCCGGCCACTGCTTTCCGCTGTCGGGCGAGGGCATCCGCACCGCCTTCTACTTCGGCGTCGCATGCGGACGAGAGCTGAGAGCGGTGATTGCGGGAGAACAGCAGCGTGAGCAGGCGCTGCGCCGCTACGCGCGCTTCAGCGCCAGCCATGCGCGGGCCTTCGGCCTGGCGCTGGCTCTACAGCGCCTGATCCCCGCCCTGCCGCCCCGGCTGCTGACGCTGGGGCTGCGGGCGTTCGGCCGTCAGTCGCTGATCGACCGCTCCTTCGGCTGGTACCTCGACCAGGCCCACCCGAGCTTCATGACAGGGGGGCACCGCCCCTCTGTCACGTCTCCCGCCCGCGCGCCGGAGGGTCAGGCAGCGACGGGAGCGACGGAAGCCCGGGCTTCCGAGCAGACCTTCAGCCACTCCTTGCCGTAGGAGCGCATGTCCTCGATCAGCGGAAGGAGCGCCTGGCCCTTCTCGGTGAGCGAGTACTCGACGCGCGGAGGCACCTCGGGGAAAGAGTGGCGCTCGACCATGCCCTCCTCTTCGAGGGCGCGCAGCCGCAGCGAGAGAGTGCGCGGCGAGATGCCGGCCAGCGAGCGCTCGAGCTCGCAGAATCGAGTGCGACCAGCGGCGAGATCGCGGATCACGAGGATGGTCCACTTTCCGCAGATGATGTCGGCGGTAGCGCAGACCGGACAGGTCTCGTCCGCCATTCGCCCCGAATGATTCGGCATGGCCTTCGGCATGGTTTTTCAAGTCTAGCGCAATGCTTCACCAACTGAAGCGTGGGCCGGGGCGTGCCGCGCGCCCCGGTCCCGACTCCTTTTTGGCCTCGATTCCGTCAGCCGCTGATGTTGCTCAGCAGGCCTCCGCCGCCGCCGGCGGGCGGCACCACGCGGCCCTCGCTCGGCTGCACGAGCACCCACCCCGCGCCCTGGAAGGACATCTGCAGGGATTCACCGGAGCCACGGCCGATCAGGTTCTTCAGCTTCACGTCCGTCTTGATCGAGGTGCTCACGCCACTCGACCAGGTGATGGCCGCCTGCGGGTCGGCAAACGTGGGCGCGTCGCCGGTGTTGAGCAGCACGGGCGGTCCGTCGGAGATGATCGCCACCCACCCACTGCCCTGGAGCGACATGTTGAACAGGCCACCCGCCATCATCGCCGCGCCGCCTCCCGAGACCTTCTGGATGTCCCAGTCGATCCCCGCGTCGAAGGCCAGCACGTTGGCGCCGTTGCAGGTCACGGCGTCGTTCTCCAGCTTGATCAGGTGGATGTCCTGCGCCGTGTCGGCCAAGAACACCTCACCGGTGCCGGTTATCTTCATCAGGCTCGTACCCTCGCCCGACACGGCCTTCTTGAGCATGCGGCCCATGCCGCCGGCGCCCGCGTGCTCGAATGCCACGTCGCCCTGGTAGGCGACCATCGATCCCAGCTTGGCCTGCACCGTGACGGCATCCAGCCGCACCTTCAGCAGCTTGTTGTTCTGCAGCGCGAACGACTCCTGCGACTGTGTCTCCTGATATTCCCCGAGGGTGCTTTGCACCGCTCCTCCTTCTTTCGCCAGTATGCGGTCCGACCACTCTCAGCGTTGAGGCGGCTCACGTCAAGTCGGTTTCTCCGTCCGCGTGCCGCACCCGGCCGCGCGAGCGGTTAGCCTCGTTTGGGTGAAGCGTCGCCTCGCCCTCCTGGCCGCCCTGTCAGGGCTCGGAGCGGCCGTTCCCGGGCCAGCGCTCGCAGCCGCTCCGATCATGGCGCTCTCAGACGTTCGCCCGGGCATGCAGTGCTCGGCGCTCTCGGTCGTGCGCGGCACCGAGATCGCGCGCTTCGACGCCGAGGTGATCGATGTGATCCGGGGGGACGCCGCGTCTTCGGGCCCGCGCATCCTCTTCCGGGTGTCCGGCCCGGCCGTGGACGCGACCGGCATCGGTCCCGGGTTCTCCGGCTCGCCGATCCTCTGTCCGGATGGGGACGGCGTGGAACGCAACGCCGGAGCGATCTCGGAGGGGATAGGGGAGTACGGCAACAAGGTCGGGCTCGCCACTCCCATCGAGCTGGTACTGGGCGAGCGCCCCCGGGCCTCCCGCAGCGCGCGCAGGGCGCCGGGCCTCCTGCGGCGGGCCCGGCGGCTGTCGACCCCGCTCACGGTGTCCGGGCTGTCGCAGCCGCTGCGGAGCCTGCTTTCCCGGGCGGCGCGCCGGGCCGGCAGGCCGGTGCTGGCCGCACCTTCCGGTCCCTTCCTCGGCTTTCCCGTTCAGGATCTGCGCCCCGGAGCCGCGGTGTCCACGGGTCTTTCCAGCGGCGACGTGGGCATAGGCGCTATCGGCACCGTGGCATACCGGGACGGATCGGCGGTGTGGGCCTTCGGCCACCCGCTCGACGACCTCGGCCCCCGGTCGCTGCTGCTGCAGGACGCCTACGTCTACACGGTGGTCAACAACCCGGTGGGCGCCGAGGGCATCTCCACCTACAAGCTCGCCGTGCCGGGGCACACCGTCGGATCGCTCACCAACGACACGCTCAATGCGGTGATCGGCCGGGTGGGACCCGCGCCGCGCACGATCGGAGTGGACGTGACCGTGCGCAGCGACTCGGGAGATTGCGAAGGGGGGCCGTGCCCCCCTTCGATGAACGGTGGCCGCACCCGCACCCTGCGCAGCCAGGTGACCGACGAGCGCGACCTCGAGCTTGGCTCCTCCCTCGAGCTCGTGACCTCGCTTTCCCTCGGTCAGGCCCTGATCGAGGTGCTCGGTGCCGAGCCGCCCCGGATCTCGACGTCCATGTGCCTTCGCATCCGAGTTCGCGAGCGTAACCGGCCACTTGGCTTCTGCAACGACTATCTGGACGGATCGGGACCGTTCGAAGACCTGTCCGCCGCCCTGCTTCTGGTGGACGCCTTCAAGTTCGGCAAGCTCACCCCCCTGTCGGTCTCGGTCCACGCGCGCGTCCGCGGCGATGTGCCCGAGGCGTTTCTCCTGCGGGCGCGGACCAGGAGGTCGGCGCGGCCGGGCAAGCGCATTCCGATCCGCCTGTCGCTCAGGCGCAGCCGCGGACCGCTGTACTCGCGGACCTTCATCTACCGGGTGCCCGAGAACATCCGTCCGGGGAAGCGGGTGCTCAAGCTGCGGGGCGTCGTGCCGGCTTCTCTTCTGGATGGCAGCGAGGAGAGCTTCGACCTGTTCTTCGACGACTTCGGATCTCAGAGCTCAGTGGCGGGCCCCCGGTCGATCGACGCCCTCGCCGAGACGATCGCCGGCTTCCGCCGGCGCGAAGGGCTGCGCGCGACCTTCGCCGGCAAGGGACGGGGGCCGGTCGTGCTGCCCACGCCCCGCCTGCTGCTTCGCGGCAGCGCCCGGGTTCCACTACGCATAACCGAGTAAGAGGGGGCGCGGCCCCCCACCCTTTTCAACCCCCGGCGACTGACCCCCGCCGCAAGCCTCAGGCCACCGCCGGGTCGCCCGCGAAGACCTGATCGACCGACGTCGAGCGCTGCCCGCCCGATGCCACCAGGAGCTTGAAGTCGTGGGGGTGGGTCGCGGCCTTGAGCGCGTCCTCCATCGACACTCGCCCGGCCTCGACGTGGGCGCGCAGCGCCTGGTCGAAGGTCTGCATCCCGTAGTAGGCGCCTTCGGCGATCACCTCCGGAAGCTTGCCCGTCTCGGTGGGGTTCATGATCATGTCGCGCACCCGGCCGGTCATCCGGAGGATCTCGCAGGTGGCCACGCGGCCCTGGCCGTCCGGGGTGGGCACCAGCCGCTGGGAGATGACCCCCTTCAGGGTGCCCCCGAGCATGGCGCGCGCCTGGCGCTGTTCGGCCTCGGGGAAGAAGTCGATGATGCGGTTCACGGTCTCGGCGGCGTCGATGCTGTGCACGGTGGAGAGCACGAGATGGCCGGTCTCGGCCGCCGAAAGCGCCGTGCGCACCGTCTCCTCGTCGCGCATCTCACCCACCAGGATCACGTCCGGGTCCTGGCGCAGGACACGGCGCAGGGCCTTCTTGAACGAGCCGGTGTCCTCTCCGACCTCGCGCTGGTTGATGATCGAGTGCTTGTCCCTGTGCAGGATCTCGACCGGGTCCTCGATGGTCACGATGTGCTTGGCAGAGGTCGTGTTGATGCGGTCGATGATCGCCGCCAGCGTGGTCGACTTGCCCGAGCCGGTGGTGCCGGTGAGCAGGATCACCCCTCGCTCCTCGTCGGCCAGGTCGTTGATCACCGGTGGCAGCAGCAGCTCCTCCACGGTCTTGATCGTGAAGGGGATCGCGCGGCAGACCAGGGAGATGGATCCGCGCTGTCTGAAGGCGTTCACGCGAAAGCGCGCCACACCCGGGATCGCGTAGGAGAAGTCGACCTCGCCCTCCTCCTCGAACTCCTTCAGCTTGACCGGGTCGTGCAGCATCCCTCGCAAGGTGTGCTCGGTGTCCTCGGGCATCAGCGCTTCCGAGTCGGGGACCGGCTCGAGCTTGCCCTGGCGGCGGATGAGCGGACGCGACGGCACCTTCATATGCAGGTCGGAGCCGTCGATTTCGACGACGCGGCGGAGGGCCTGCTCGAAATCGAACATGCCCCTAGGATCGGCATCGCGATCGAATGCTTGAGCGTTATCGGTCTGCGCTCAGCACCTCGAAGCTACCCCATGCAGTCCGCAGCGCCAGCGTGCGCTCGACGCTGTGGAAGCCGGCGGTCTCGATCATCGCGGGAAGGCGCCCGGCGGGATGGTCGGCAGTGTTCGCAAAGCCGTCCAACACCTGCAGGCCGGCGAACAGGATGCGCATGAGCGGATCATGGGACCGGCCGAAGTCGGCCACGTGAAGCCGTCCGCCACGACGCAGGACGCGACGGGCCTCGGCCAGAGCGGCCCGCTTGACCGCAGGATCGAGATGGTGCAACAGCAGGGAGCAGACGACGCGGTCGAAGGAGCCGTCGTCAAACGGCAGCGCATCCGCCAGACCCCCGACGAAGTCGATTCCCTCCGATCCCTCCTTTGCGCGGGCGATATCGAGGATCTCGGCATCGCCGTCGATGCCGGTGATTCGCGCCCGGCCGCCCGCGCGGGCCATCGCGATCGCAAGCGTCCCGGTGCCGCAACCCAGATCCAGCACCTCACGCGGGTCGCCGTTCAGCACGTCGCGCACGAGCCGCGGGCGCCAGGCGCCCTCGCGCATGGTGATCGCAATCGAGCGGTCGTACAGCGCAGTGGGCAGAAAGCGCCCGTTGGCAGGGACGTATCGCCCTTCAGCCATCCAAGACACGCTACAAACCTGAGGCGCGAGAAGCGAGCATGCCGAGGAAGAGGTCGGCGAAGTGTGCGAACGCACACGAGCCGGCCGATGACAAAGGCAGGCGACGCTTATCGCGTCTCAGGCGACTTCGCGGAGCTTTTGGGCTTCTGCGAGCGACTGCAGCTTCTTCAGCGACTGGTTCTCGATCTGGCGGATGCGCTCACGCGTGACGTTGAAGGTGCGGCCGACCTCGTCGAGGGTGCGGGGGTGCTCGCCACCCAGGCCGTAGCGCAGCTCGAGCACCCGGCGCTCTCGGTAGGAGAGGTTCTCGAGCGCCTCGCGGAGGGCTTCCTTGGTGAGGATCTCCGCGGCGCGCTCGTAGGGCGACTCGGCCCGCTCGTCGGCGATGAACTGGCCGAACTCGGACTCCTCCTCGTCACCCACCGGCTTCTCCAGGGAGACGGGAGCCTGCGCGGAGCGCTTGATCGAGTCGACCTCTTCGGGCTCGATGCCGGTGACGGCGGCGATCTCCTCGGGGGTGGGCTCGCGGCCCAGCTCGGTGACGAGCTTGCGCTCGGCGCGGCCGATCTTGTTCAGCTTCTCGACCACGTGCACGGGGATGCGGATGGTGCGCGCCTTGTCGGCGAGCGCGCGGGCGATCGCCTGGCGGATCCACCAGGTGGCGTAGGTAGAGAACTTGAAGCCCTTGCGGTAGTCGAACTTCTCGGCCGCGCGCACCAGGCCCAGCGTGCCCTCCTGGATCAGGTCGAGGAAGGGCAGGCCCTGGTTGCGGTAGTTCTTGGCGATCGAGACCACCAGGCGCAGGTTGGACTCCACCATCTTCTGCTTCGCGTCGAGGTCGCCGCGCTCGATGCCCTTCGCGAGCGTGACCTCCTCCGCCGCGGTGAGAAGCCGGACCTTGCCAATGTCCTTCAGGAACAGCTGCAGGCTGTCCGTGGTCATGTCCGGCTTGAGGTCGATCGTCGCCTTCTTGCGGCGTCCGCGCTTGTCGGGCGCTCGCTCGACCTGCTGGGAGGCCGTGAGGGCAGGGTCGATCTCCTCCACCAGCTCGATCTCGGACTTCTCGAGGTGCGCGTGAAGATCCTCGATATCGCCCTCGTCGAGCTCCACCTCGGCGAGGGCGGTGGCGACCTCGGCGTGCGTGAGCACACCGGCCTGCTGGCCCTTGGTCATGAGGTGCTTGACCTCTTCGAGCTCCTGGAGTTCAGCTATCGACATGCGGAATATTCAACCTCGGGACGGGCTCGGACGCGTGTTCCGGGCGATTCAAACAGACGGACATAATCATAACGCCGTGGATTTCGAAGTCAACGGATCGGACTGGCGGAAGAGCGTGCACCTGCCAAACGG
This sequence comes from Thermoleophilaceae bacterium, assembly GCA_013812005.1. Taxonomy (GTDB): domain Bacteria; phylum Actinomycetota; class Thermoleophilia; order Solirubrobacterales; family Thermoleophilaceae; genus JAAYBF01. The sequence goes on along the minus strand of JACCUE010000011.1, from coordinate 11,903 downwards.
CTAGATCTGACTCTTTACCCGTTATGCCGGGATTCGATACCAGGGCAGGCCGAACGGCCCCCGTTTCGCAGTTAGACTCCGCCCCGGATGAGCCCCGACGATCCCGGAATGCTGGGCAACCTGCCGCGCTCGCGGCCGGGACGGCGAAGCGACAAGCGCAGTGAAGGCACCCGGCCGGCCCAGCCCCGTGCCACGCCGAGGAGCGAGGCCGAGGGACCTGACGATCCTGTCGGGGATGCTCTGCGGGTGGCCGCCAGGGGGGTCGGCACCGGCCTGCGCGTGGCCAACGGGGTGACACGCCAGGTGCTGCGGCGCCTCCCTCGCCCGTAGCCCGTATGCCTGCAGCGGCCGGCGAGCGCCACCGGTCGGTCTGGCGAACCGTCAAGGACTTCTACTGGAAGGCCTACGACGACAACCTCACCGGCCTGTCCGGCATGGTGGCCTACAACCTGTTGCTGTCGGTGTTCCCGCTTGCCCTGGTCGCGCTGTTCATCGCCGGGCGGGTGCTCGAGAGCAGCGACCTCGAGGCCAGCGTCTCCCAGGACCTGCGCCAGCTGTTCCCGAGCGCGACCGACTCGACGCTCGACAGGGCCCTGGGCCAGGTGCGCGGGCAGTCCACCTCCTTCGGCGTGGTCGCACTCGTGGTGAGCATCTACATCGGCTCGTCCTTCTGGGGGGCGCTCGACACCGCGTTCTGCCGCATCTACCACGGAAAGTGCCGCACCTGGCTCCAGCAGAAGCGCTTCGCGCTCGTGATGCTCGTGTTCGTGCTGCTGTTCATGGCGGCCACCGTGGCGGTCCCGACGCTCCAGAGCCTGTTGCTCACCCGCGCTGATGACCTCCCCCTGGGCCTCTCCGAGGTGCCCGGGCTGGTCTACGGGATGACGCTGGCGGCCGGCCTGCTGCTCACGTTCGGAATCCTGTGCCTGATCTACACCACCGTTCCCAACCAACGGGTTCCCTGGCGGGCCATCTGGCCCGGCGCGCTGGGTGCGACGGTCGCCATCGGGGTCATCGATTACGCGTTTCCCTTCTACCTGTCGTCAGTGTCGACGGCCCGCTTCGGAACGACGTTCGTCTTCATCGTGATCGTGCTCGTGTGGTTCTACGCCCTTGCCGCGATCATCCTCGGCGGGGCGACCATCAACGCGATGCGACACGAGATCCATGCCACGGGCAAGCTTCGCCTCTCACGCTACGAAGACTGACCCGCAAGGGGGAACCGGTGTGACCCTCCTGGGTATGCTGTCGCCGTGGCCGCCCGCGCTGACCGCACGCCTCGCTGCGTGATCATCGACGAGCACCCGGTGGTCCGTCAGGGCGTGGAAGCGCTCCTCGAGAACACGTGGCCCGGCGCCGTCGTGGCGTCGGCCCGCAACCTGGAGGCCGCGCTCCAAGCCGAAGCCGGCGCCAAACCCGACATCGTTGTCGTCGATCCCTGGAAATCGGGCGCCGACGTGGGTGAGCTGGTCAAGCGCCTGAGGGAGGAGCTCGGAGCACCGATCGTGGTCTTCACCGCCGACGGCGGGGCCCGGCTGCTCAGCGAGGCCCTGAAGGCCGGCGTGCAGGGCTATGTGCGCAAGGACTCCCCTTCCAGCGACCTGATCCGTGCGATCGAGGCGGCGCGCGCGGGAGAGTTCTACGTCGATCCCGGCCTGTCTTCCACGATCGTGCTCGAGGAGGGTGACCGGACGCTGAGCGCCCGCCAGCGTCAGATCCTGCAGATGCTCGCCGACGGGATGCAGACCGACGCCGTGGCAAAGGACCTGGGCCTCTCGACCGAGACGATCCGGACCCATACGAAGCGCATCCTCGCCAAGCTCGAAGCGTCCACGCGCACGCAGGCCGTGGCCATCGGGATCCGCTACGGGCTGATCAACTAGCGCGGAGCAGCCGCAAAGGCGGTGCGGTGCCAAGATGGCCGCGTGGCCGAGCTGATCGGGATCGAGGAGGCTCGCCGCCGCGTGCTGGCGACAGCGCGAACCCTCGGAGGCGAGAGCGTCCCGCTCGATTCAGCCCTCGGCCGCGTGCTCTGCGAGGAGGTGCGCAGCCCGGTTGACGTGCCGCCCTTCGACAACTCGGCGATGGATGGCTTTGCCGTCCCGCCGGGCGCCGACGGCGCCCTCGAGGTGATCGACGAGGCGCGCGCGGGAGCGCCGTCCTCGACCGCGCTCGCCCCCGGCACCGCGGTGCGGATCTCGACCGGCGCGGCCGTTCCTCGGGGCACGGAGGCGGTTGTCGCGATCGAGCGCGCCGAGGAGGACGGGAACATGGTCACCGTGTCCCCCTCGAAGCCGGGGGCCAACATCAGGCGTCGCGGCGAGGACGTCGGCGCCGGCGACTCCGTGATGTCGGCGGGCGCGGTCTTGCGCCCGGCGGCTCTCGGCGTTCTGGCAAGCCTCGGCCGCTCGGCAGCGCTGTGCTCGGAGCGCCCCGGGGTCGCGATCCTGGCCACTGGAGACGAGCTGGTCGAGCCCGGCGGCGACCTCGGCCCGGGGCAGATCTGGAGCTCGAACCCGGTAGCCCTGGCCGGCCAGGTGAGGCAGGCGGGCGGCCTGGTGGAGCGCAACGACCGCATTCCCGACGATCCCGAAGTCACCCGGCGAGAGCTCGAGAGCGCCGCCGCCGCCGACGTCGTGATCGTGTCGGGCGGGGTCTCCGTGGGACCCCACGACCACGTGAAGGGCGCCCTCGCCGCGATCGGCGCCGAGGAGGTGTTCTGGGGGGTTGCGTTGCGCCCGGGCAAGCCCATCTGGTTCGGGACGCTCGCAGTCGGCGGGCGGACGGTCTCCGTGTTCGGGCTTCCCGGGAACCCCGTCTCGGCCATGGTCGGCTTCCAGCTGTTCGTGCGACCGGCGCTGCAGGCACTGCAGGGAGCGGATCCGGGCGCCACCCGGGCGACCGCGGTGCTCGACGAGGACATCGCACGCAACCCGGGCCGCGCCCAGGCGGTGCGCTGCCGGCTGAGCAGCGCCGACGACGGGTTGCACGCGACGACGACAGGGCCCCAGGGCTCGCATGTGCTCACGTCGATGCTGGCGGCCGACGGCCTGGCGCTGGTGGAGGCGGGCGACGGCGCCATGCGCCGCGGCGAGCGGGTGCAGGTCGAGCTGCTGTCGTAGCCCTCGCTCCCGCGCCCCGCGTCTATCGTGCGCGGGGTGAGAGGGCGCGATCCCAGAAACGAGATCGGGCGCCGGCGCCAAGCCCGGGCGCGGGTAAAGGTTCTCGACGTGCCGGAGTCCGGCTCATCCCCGGATGGAAGCGTCAGCACGAAGCAGGTGGCAGAGGTCACCCTGCCGCGCGAAGAGCTCGACGGAATCTGGAACCCTGAATACCTCGAGCGGCTGGCCGGCACCTACTGGCGGTTTCTCATGCGTGTGTCACTGGGGCTGCTGCGGGTGCGCTACACCGAGGACGGGCGCGAGATCGTGCCGATCGGAGCACCGTTCGTGCTGCTCGCCTTCCACCGTCCCGACTACGAGATCGAAGGCGACTGCGGGACGGTCACCTGGCGCATCAAGAAGGGACTGCTGGTGGCGCCGGCCGGGCGCACGAAGGGTTACCTGCGGCTGTCGGTCAAGCGGCCTCCCGCGGACGGCCAGGAGCACCCCGGGTCGGACCTGATCACCGGCACCGTGACCTCAGAGGTGGCCAACTTCTATCCCCTGATCGCTGGCTGGGGCTGGTTCTCAAGGGTGGGGCGGGGCCTCTACCGGATCACGCAGCTCAGGATCCACGTGATCGTGACCCACGCCTTCCTGCGCTCACTGGCACGCCTGGATCTGGCTCCTTCCGTGGTCGGCGCCCTGAGGGCGGCGGCGACGGAGCCGGTGGAGAAGGAGAAGACGCCCGCGAGTCGCTGAGCAGCGCGGGAGGAGCGCGCTAGCCGATCTTCGCGCCCGTTATCTCCCTCAGCTTGGCGCGGTCGTGGCGGGCGTGCACCCGCCTCACCGTGCCCGAGCGTGACCGCATCACCAGCGACTCGGTGGTCGCGCCCTCGGGACCCTCGAAGTGCACGCCCGCAAGCGTGTCACCGTCGGTCACGCCCGTAGCCGAGAAGAACGCCTCCTCGCCCGACACGAGGCGATCGGTGTCGAGGATCTCCTCGAGGTCGTAGCCGCCGTCGAGCGCCGCCTGGCGCTCGACATCGTCGGAGGGCCATAGCCGGCCGATGATCTTGCCGCCGATGCACTTGATCGCGGCCGCCGACAGAACCCCCTCCGGGGTGCCGCCGATGCCCCACATCAGGTCCACGGGAGTGCCCTCGGTCACGGCGATCAGCGATGCCGAGACATCGCCATGGGGGATGAAGCGGATGCGGGCGCCGGCCTCGCGGATGGTCTTCACCGCCTCCTCGTGCCGAGGGCGGTCGAGCATGATCACCATCACGTCACCGACAGGGGTGCCCTTCTCCTTGGCGATCAGCTCGACGGTCTCACCGAGGGGCCGGTCGAGGTCGAGCAGGTGCACGAACCGCTTGGAGGCGGCCATCTTCTCCATGTAGAAGACGGGGCCCGGGTCGAACATCGTGCCGCGCCCCGAGAGCGCGATCACGGCAAGGGCGTTGGGCATCCCCTTCGCGCACAGGTCGGTGCCCTCCAGCGGGTCGACGGCCACGTCGAACTCGGGCTCCGAGCCGTCGCCCACATGCTCGCCGTTGAAGAGCATGGGTGCTTCGTCCTTCTCGCCCTCGCCGATCACCACCACCCCGTCCATCCTCACCTGGTCGAGCATCAGGCGCATCGCGTCCACGGCCGCGCCGTCGGCGGACTCCTTCTCACCGCGGCCGGTCCAGCGGGCGGCGGCGAGAGCGGCGTACTCGGTCGTGCGCACGAGCTCGAGCGCGAGGTTTCGGTTCGAGCGGGCGTCGGTGGGGTCGTCGTTCACGGGGCCGCGCGCTCAGATCACGCCGGGGGGCTTGCGGCCCTCGGTGTAGCGCGACTGGCGCAGGAAGCCGCTGGCTGCGAGCACCAGCGATGCGATCAGGGCCACGGGGTAGCCGATCTGAAGCGAGATCTCGACGCTTCCCCCAGAGTCCTCCGGCCGCCCGAGAATGATGCCGTTGCAGAGAACCAGCACGAAGGCGGTGACCCCCACGACCATCGTGACCTCGCCGGGCTTCCAGGTGAGCTTGTGCCCGCGGGCGACGATCCAACAGAGGATGAACGGCGCGGTCGCGGCAGCGATCAGCAGATAGTCGAGGATGTTGAACACCTCGAGGGCCGTAACGGTATCTCCGCCCCTCGCACCAGCCAACGCCGAATTGCCGTTCGCCTCGCTCGTCCCGAACCACGGCAGGAACAGCGACAGGGCGAGCCCCACGCCGGCCAGGCACCCCACCAACTCGGCCGGCGTCAGGCGGCCCAGGCTGATGTAGCCGCTTGCACCCTCCACCCTCGAAGCTTCCACGCGCCGAAAGCTACCACCGCCCGAAGCGCCGCGTGAACCAAGGACGACCGCGCAGGCGCGCGCGGGAGGGGGAGGCCGGGGCTGCGGCCTGCCACGGGCGCAACATTACGAAGCTGTGCCCCCCGCGCCAGAAACGGTTGAGAGTGTGCGATCGGGGTAGCCTTCGGTCCAAGTAGCGGAAGCCACCGTGGCCCCTCACCATCTTCAGACACTGCCCCGTGGAGGGGCTGACCCGCTGGTGAAGTACGCCTACGGCGCCGCCTTGGCCGAGGCGCGTGGCCGGACGCTTTCTCTCGTGGCGCCGGTCAGCGAGCGCAACCTCAACCGCCAGCCCCACCCGTTGATGAGTCCGCTCGTGTGGGATCTGGGGCACATCGCCGCCTTCGAGGACCTGTGGCTGTGCCGCAGCGCCGGTGACCTCGAGCTCCTGCGCCCCGAGCTCTCGGAGGTCTACGACGCCACGGAGACACCGCGCGCCGGTCGCGGCGACGTGCCCTATCTCCGCCGTGAGGAGGCGCTGGAGTTCATGCAGCAGGTACACGAGCGGGCCCTCCTCCTGCTCGAGCGGGCCGACATCTCGCCGGATGGCGACCGGCTCAACGCGAGCGGCTTCGTGTGGGAGATGCTGATCGGGCACGAGCAACAGCACAACGAGACGATGCTTCAGACGCTGCAGCTGGTCGGGCCCGACGTGTACTCCCCCACCCGCCGGCCCCTTCCCCCGGCTCCCCCGAAGAGGGGGCCCCACACCGTCGAGGTGCCGGGCGGCCCGTTTTTCATGGGCGATCCCGGCCTGGTATTCGCCTACGACAACGAGCGCCCGCGTCACGAGGTGCACGTGAACGCCTTCCGGATCGATCGCACCCCGGTGACAAACGCGGCCTTCCTCGAATTCGTGGCCGACGAGGGATACGCGCGGCGCGACCTGTGGGACCCCGTGGGCTGGACCTGGCGAATGTCCGAGGGCGTGGAGCGGCCGCTGTTCTGGTCGGCCGACGGGTGCGAGCGCCGCTTCGAGCGTGTCGGGGAGATCGACCCCGATATGCCGGTGATGCACGTCTCCTGGTTCGAGGCAGACGCCTTCGCGCGCTGGCGCGGGGCACGCCTGCCGACCGAGGAGGAGTGGGAGAAGGCGGCGGCCTGGGACCCCGATACCGGAGAGTCGCGCCGCCGGCCGTGGGGCGATGGAGATCCCGCACCGCACCTGGCCAACCTCGATCAGGTCTCCTTCGGCCCCGCTCCGGCCGGCGCGTTCCCGGCGGGTGTCTCGGCCTGCGGAGTGCTCGGCATGGTGGGAGACGCGTGGGAGTGGACCGCGAGCCGCTTCACCGGGTACGAGGGCTTCGCCGCCTTTCCGTATCCGCAGTACTCCGAGGCGTTCTTCGGGGGCGACTTCCGCGTGTTGCGCGGAGGCTCGTGGGCCACGGGGCCGAGCAACGCGCGCAACACCTTCCGCAACTGGGACCACCCGCAGCGCCGTCAGATCTTTGCGGGCCTGCGCTGCGCCGAGGACATCCCGTGACCACCTTGGGGGAGGAGCGCAGGCCGATCGTCGATCGGCCTAGTCCCGCACCCATGACCCTCGCCGCCGACGTGCGTGAGGGGCTGTCGCGCTCGCCCAAGGAACTGGCGCCCAAGTACTTCTACGACGAGCGCGGGTCAGAGCTGTTCGACCTCATCACGACGCTGCCCGAGTACTACCCCACCCGCTGCGAGCGGGCGATCCTCAACCGCCATGCACCGGAGATCGTCGCGGGCATGGAGGAGCTGGTCGAGCTGGGGTCGGGCACGGCGTCCAAGACGCGGGCGTTGCTCTACGCGATGGCCGGCGCCGGGAGCCTGCGCCGGTACGTGCCCTTCGACGTCGACGGCTCGGTGGTCGCCCTGTGCGAGGAGGAGCTGACCGAGCTGTACCCCGGCCTGGCGGTACATGGTGTCGTCGGCGACTTCGAGCACGACCTCGGCAGGATCCCGGCGGGCGAGCGGAGGCTGTTCGCGTTCCTCGGAGGCACGATCGGCAACTTCCACGCGGCCGAGCGGGCCGACTTCCTCACGCGAGTGCGCGCGCTCATGGACTCGACCGACCGACTCGTGCTCGGCACCGATCTGGTGAAGGACCGGGCGACGCTCGAGGCCGCCTACGACGACGGCGAGGGCGTGACCGCCGAGTTCAATCGCAACGTGCTGCGAGTGCTCAATGAAGCGCTCGGCGCCGACTTCGACCCGGACTCCTTCGATCACGTGGCCCGCTGGGTCGAGGAGAGCTCACGCATCGAGATGCTGCTGCGCTCGGTGCGCGAGCAGACCATCTCGATCCCCGGGGCGGACCTCGAGGTGAGCTTCGCCGAGGGCGAGGAGATGCGCACCGAGATCAGCACCAAGTTCACACCGGCTCGGATCGAGGCCGAGCTCGGGGAGGCGGGGCTTGCGCTCGAGGGGCTGCTCACCGACCCGGACGGCCTGTTCGCGGTGAGCGTGGCCACGCCTCAACAGCATCCCCATCGATGAAGCTCGACGGCATAGGCGCATTCGTCTCGGGCGGGGCCTCGGGCCTCGGGGAGGCGACCTCGCGGCTGCTGGTGGAGCGCGGCGCGCGTGTGGCGATCGCCGACGTGAACGACGAGAGGGCCGAGGCGCTGGCCTCGGAGCTGGGCGGGTCCGCGCACGCCCTCCATGCCGATGTGACCGACGAGGCACAGGTCGAGGCCGCCGTGGCCGGTGCGCTCGCGGCGCTCGGCGAGCTGCGGCTGGCGGTGGGGTGCGCCGGAATCGGCTGGGCCGAGCGCACGGTGTCCAAGCGCGGCCCGGCTGCGCTTGCGCCCTTCGAGACCGTCGTGCGGGTGAACCTGATCGGGATGTTCAACGTGCTGCGCCTGTCGGCCGCCGCGATGAGCGACAACGAGCCCGACGAGGACGGCGAGCGCGGGGCCGTGATCATGACGGCCTCGATCGCGGCCTATGACGGCCAGGTCGGCCAGACCGCCTACGCGGCCTCCAAGGGAGGGATCGTCGGCCTGACCCTGCCCGCGGCGCGCGACCTCGCCGGCCGTGGCATCCGGGTCTGCACCATCGCCCCCGGCCTGTTCGACACCCCGCTGCTCGCCGCCCTCCCGGAGGAGGCCCGCCAGGCCCTGGGCGCCGGGATTCCCTTTCCGCAGCGGCTGGGCCGGCCGGCCGAGTACGCCCAGCTGGCCGCCGCGATCGCCGAGAACCCCATGCTCAACGGCGAGACCATCCGTCTCGACGGCGCCCTGCGGATGCCGCCGAAGTAACCTCGCCGCGTTTCGTAAGATGCGCGGCCCTCCCGACCTCCCAAGGAGACTCGCTCAGATGCCCCAAGCCGTGATCGTCGATGTCGTCCGCACCCCGATCGGCCGCGCGTTCAAGGGCTCGCTCGCCCCGCTGCGCCCGGACAACGCCGGGGCCTTCATCGTGGACGAGCTGCTCGCGCGCAACCCCGACGTCGATCCGGCCACGGTGGAGGAGGTCGTGACCGGTTGCGGGCTCCCCCAGGGCCGCCAGGCCTTCAACATCGGCCGCGCGATCGCACTGCTGAGCGACAAGCTGCCGGAGACGGTCAACGGCAGCACGATCTCGCGGTACTGCGCCTCGGGGCTCGACGCGATCAGGATCGCGGCGAACAACGTGACCGCCGGCCAGGGCGACGTCTACATAGCCGCCGGGGTCGAGGCCGTCTCGCAGTACAACGAGCGCCAGGAGGCGGCGGGCGAGTCCGACCAGAACTCAAAGCTCCAGGGCTCCGAGCCCGGCCAGCCCGACGTCTACATCGGGATGGGCTTCACCGCGGTCAACGTGGCCAAGAAGTACGGCGTCAGCCGCGAGGCCATGGACGAGTACGCCCAGCGCTCGCAGGAGCTGGCGGTCGCCTCACAACAAAGCGGCTTCTTCGACCGCGAGATCGCACCGGTCACCCTCCCCGACGGCACCGAGGTGAGCAAGGACGACGGCCCCCGTGCCAGCTCGTCGATCGAGAAGCTGGCGGAGCTCCCCGAGGCGTTCGGGGGCGGCGGCGTCACGGCCGGCAACTCCTGCCCGCTCAACGACGGTGCCGCTGCGGCGCTGATCATGTCCGAGGAGAGGGCGACCGAGCTGGGGCTGAAGCCCCGCGCCCGGATCATCACCGCTGCCACGTGGGGAAACGAGCCCGAGCTCATGGGTGTGGCGCCCATCGGCGCCATCAAGAAGGCGCTCGACCGCGCCGGCATGACGATCGCCGACATCGACACGGTCGAGCTCAACGAGGCCTTCGCAGCCCAGGTGATCCCGATCATGGACGAGTGCGGCATCCCGCTCGAGAAGATGAACCCCCACGGTGGGGCGATCGCCCTCGGTCACCCGTTCGGCATGACGGGCGTGCGCATCATGACCACGCTGCTGAACGGCCTGGAGTCCGACGACAAGACGGTCGGCCTGGAGACCATGTGCGTCGCCGGGGGGCAGGGCGAGGCGATGATCGTCGAGCGCATCGGCTGAGAGCGGCGCCGGCGGCGGCTGAGTCGTCGACCCACGCCAGCCGCGCGTCGGGGAGGATCGCGGCGATCTCCTCGGCGTGCTCCGTGGGAAAGAACCGGTCCTAGCGCTCGCCGATCGCGAGCACGATCTTGCCGAGCTTTCCGCCCGCGGCGAACCGGTCGTAGGCAGCCTCCACCTCGTCGAGCCCGAACGTCTCGGCGACCGGCACCTTCAGAGCGCCCGACTCGAAGTGGGGGAGCACCTCCCTCTCGACCGTGCGCATCGCCAGCGCCTTCTCCTCGAGGGGGCGGGCGCGGAGGGTCGAGGCGCGCAGGGTCGCGCGCTTGCCCATCAGCGCCAGCAGGTTGACCTCGGCCTTGGAGCCTGCTCCCACGCCGATCACCACTATGCGGCCGGCAGTGGCCAGCGACTTCAGGTCGTCGGAGATGTTGGGCGCGCCCACCAGCTCGAGCACGACGTCGAAGGGGCCGTGGTCGGCGAAGCCCTCCGGGTCGATGGCCTCGGCGCCCAGCGCCTCGACTCCGCCGCGCAGCTCCTCGTTGCGCACGGTGGCCGTCACCCGTGCTCCGGCCACCCGGCCCAGCTGGACCGCCGCGGTGCCCACCCCTCCGGCTCCGCCGTGCACCAACAGGCGTTCGCCAGGCCGGAGGCGGGCCTGCGTGAACAGCGCATCGTGCGCGGTGGTGAACACCTCGGCAGCCGCGCCCGCGGCGATCGGATCGAGCCCGTCGGGAACGGGCATGGCGGCCCGCTCGTGGAGCACCGCCAGCTCGGCCTGTCCTCCGCCACCCAGGATGGCCATCACGGCGTCGCCCTCCTCGAAGCGCTCCGCACCGGGGCCGCGCCCGATCACCTCGCCGGCCAGCTCGAGCCCGGGAATGTCCGGCGGCGAGCCCGGAGGAGCGGGGTAGGCGCCCTTGCGCTGGAGCATGTCGGCGCCGTTGAGCCCGGCGCCCGCGACCCGCACCAGGATCTCCCCCGCGCCCGGCTCGGGGTCGGGGTGGTCCTCGACGCCGAGAGCGCCGTCGCGGATGGTCACGGCTCGCATTGGCGGGAATCTAGTCCTGCCGGCACCGTAAGGTGGCGCCCGCCTTCTGCCCGATCACCTCGGGAGGAGCGCAGGCCGATCGCCTCGGGAGAAGCGCAGCCGGAACGTTGCCGGAGGAGCGCAGGCCGATCGCCGATCGGCCGAGCACCGCACGGATGATTCTCCGGCGAGCACCGCACCTGACCTCCTCAGCGCACCGCGCGCCAGCGGTTGCGGCCGGTGGTGCAGGTGCTCACCTCGGCACCGTCGGCGTCACGGACGACGGTGCCGTTCACGCTCCAGCTCCCGGCCACGCCCTCCGCGCCGAAGCGGCCGCGCAGCCGCCACCGGTAGGTCTCCGTGACCGGCCCGAACTCCTCGGACGAGAACCGTCGCGTCATTCTCCCCGAGGAGCCGAAGCGGCCCCGCGCCCTCGGCTTGCCACGCGATATCGGCATGCGCTCGGCCGACACGAGATCGAGCGGAAGGCGCCGCAGGCTTGGGCAGCCGGCGCGGAAGGTCATCCCCGCGGGCCGAACCGCGCGACCGCTCGGCAGCACCTCGAGCAGGAACGGCAGCCCCTGCGCGGTCGTGCCGAAGTACCCCGCGCGCCCGACCGGGGCGGGCTCGCCCCGGCCGGCGCTGCGGGGCGCGATACGACCGCTCCAGCGCACGGCGCCCGTGTCGCACCGCGCGCGAACGGCGCCCGAAGCCGGATCCGTGACCGTGAAGCGGCTGCGCAGGATCCCCGCCGCACGACCCAGGGTGCCCACGCGGACCCGGTAGTTCACGGTGCCTTGCCGCGAGAGCCCGCCAACGGTGGGTACCGACGGCGGGATGTTCTCCTGGATCACCCCCGAGCCCTTGGCGCGGCCTTCGGTCACGGTGATCTCGGCAAGGGTGAGATTGTCGAGCACGCTGCGGATCGACGGGTCGCCCCTGCAGGGCACCACGAGCGTTGCGCGCTCGGTGG
>JACCUE010000008.1 GCA_013812005.1 Thermoleophilaceae bacterium | reverse complement strand
GGCGAGCGGCCCGCCGAGCGGCCGGCGCGCGGCGACGCGATGCCACGCGTCGACCTTCGGCCCGTAGGCCATCCAGTCGTCGCCGACCACGCCGACGGCGGGCAGGGCCCGGCGTCGGACCAGCTCGATCATCCCGAGCGACATCCCGCCCATCGCCCACCAGCAGACGGCGTCCGGTCGCGCGTTGTCGAGCTGCCGTCCGAGGACCGCCGCGTTGTGACGCTCCAGCGCGATCCTGGCGCGCAACCCGATTCGCGGGAAGCGGTGCTCGTGCCAGTACCAGCGCAGCTCGCGATGGACACCGGGCTCATCGCCTTCCTCCACTCCCGCGCGGCGGAAGTCGGTGGTGAGCACGGACACCTCGTGGCCGGCCGCCCGGAGCTGCTCCACCGAGGACCGCCAGGTGATCTCGTACCCGCCGAGATGATGGGGCGGGTACATGTTGCCCACGGTCAGTATTCGCACCGCTGCGCGACGATACCGCGGGCCGCGCCGGCAGAGGTAGCGGGCAGGCTGCGAGCGCTCCCTTCAGCTGTCGCGCGCGGCGGCTTCCCACGCACGTAGGAACGGCGGCGCGAGCTGCTGGCGGTAGAAGGCGTCGGCGCTGCCCCAGGCGCGCTCGCCGAGCACCGGGAACGAGCGTGGGATCCAGCGGATGAGCGGAGCCGCCCGGCCACGGGCGGCGGGTGCCGCGGCGGCGCGCGCGAGCATCTCGTAGAAGTAGGGCGCGACCTCGGGGTGCTTTCTCACGAACCGGCGCTCGGCGGGCGCCACCAGCTCCATCCGCCTGCGCCACCCGTCGAGGGTGGGCCGGTGCAGATGCTCGCCTACGGCGGCGCGCTCGTAGAGCAGCCGGAAGCCCCGCTCGTGCGCTCGGCGCGCAAGGTCGAGGTCCTCATAGAGGAAGGGGAGGGTCTCGTCGAAGCCGCCGGCTTGCTCCAGCAGTGCGCGCTTGACTGATGCGTTGGCGGTGTTGAAGCGGCCCCACCCGGCGTCGTCTCCCTCGATTGAGGGGTAGTCGAACTGCATGCCGTGATCGAGCCAGACCATGAACGCGCTGCGGCCGAGCTCGGGCGCCCACCTGATGTGGCCGAGCACGCCGACCTCGTCCCCGGGGTCGGCGCTGTGGCGCGCGAGGTGGCCCGCCAGCAGCCCGGGGCGGGGCAGGATGTCGTCACCGAGGAAGAGCACGAGGTCGGAGCCGGCGGCGCGCCAGCCCGCGTTGCGGGCGGCCGAGGCCCCGTCGCTCTCGCCCTGGACGAGCTGCGTGGGCCAGGGTCTGCCTGCCAGCGCCTCGCGCAGAGGCCCGAGATCGCCCTCTCGGGCGTCGGCGGCGACGACGATCTCGAGCGCGCCGGCCTCGGTGCCCTGGCGCGCGAGCAGATCCAGCACGCGGCGCAGCGTGGTGGGCCGGCCGAGCGTCGGGATGACGATTGCGAGCGAGCGCACCGGCGACTAGCGGGGCCGAGCCAGCACTGCGGCGTGAGGCGCGCCCGAGACCGTGCTGAAGAGATGCTCGCGGCCTGCCCTGGTGGTGAACAGCCTCCTGGTCAGGTGCGGAAACTGCTGCCCGCCGCCGCGCGGCATCAGCAACGGCTGGGCCCGGCGCTCGAGCGCGAAGCCCCCGACCTCGACCATCCGCACGAGGCCGCGCAGGTTGACCCGCCACCACCACGGCCGTCCGACGCCGTCGAGCGTCGCGGCGGGCTGGAGCGGGCGCGTGAGTGTGAGTGGCAGGTGGATCTGGTCGACCACGAGCAGCTGGCCCGTGCAGACCGAGCGCACGCGCTCGAGTGCCCCGACGGGGTCGCGCAGGTGCAGGAGGAGGCTGCCGAGATAGACGAAGTCGAAGCTGCCGTGCACGTCGGGGTCGAGCTCGTAGACGCTTCCCTCGATCCTGCGTGCCGACGACCCCAGCGCCTCGCGGGCGATGTCGAATCCGCGGCCGGCGTCCTTGCGTTCCTCCAGCGCGTCCACGACCGCGTCGTCGCTGCCCCAGGGCCAGTCCCAGGCGCGGGGGTCGAGAATGTCGAGCCCGATCGCCTCGGCGGCGCCGCGCTTCTCCATCTCGAAGGCCCAGAAGCCGTCGAAGGTGCCGATGTCGAGGCAGCGCTTGCCCTCCAGCGAGTCGGGCAGCGGAAGCCTGGTCGCGAGCTCGCGGAGGTCGAACCAGCCCGGCGTCAGGATCCCCGGTGCGAGCTCGATCGTGTGGTACCACTGCCGCGACGTGCACAGGCGGCGCAGCTCCGATGGCGTGAGCCGCGAGCTCATCGGCTCTCCTTGGCGAAGGCGAACGCCCGGTTGCGAAAGCGCTCGAGCCCCTGCCACGAGCCCAGGTCCTCGAAGTAGACGAGCGCGAAGCCGAGGCGCGCGAGCGCCGCTGTCAGCGCCGCGTCGGAGATCCCCCACTGCCAGACGTCGTGGACGTCGCGCCAGGGGCGGCCGCGCCGGCGGTTGGTCTCGTCGAGCTTCGCGAAGAGCTCCGCGTGCAGGTCGAGCGGCGGCACCGAGCGCAGGTACTCCTCGCGGCCGAGATCGAGCAGCCGCACCGCGTCGCCGTCGCCGGTCCACTGCGGGTTGACGATCACGAACGAGCGCGTGCGCGGCGCGTAGAGCTCGAGGATCTCATCCCAGTCGGGAGCGACCTGGTGCAGCAGGACGTCGAAGAGGATGACCGCGTCGACCCAGCCGAGCCGCTCCGCGGTGGCCTCGGCACCGAAGTTCGCCGACACCAGCTCGAGCTGTGCGAACTGCCTCGCGCGGTCGCGCACCGCAGCGGTGTGATCCTCGTCGACGAGGTAGGCGCGCTCGATGTCGAAGCGCTCGAGTGCGAAGAACGCGTAGCCGCCGTCGACCGCCCAGACTCCTCCGAGGTCCGCGAACGAGCGAACGCTGCAGCGCTCGAAGGCGCGCTCGATCACGCGCTGCTTGACCGGCTGGAGGACCGCTTCGGCGGCCTGCCCGCGCGCGCGGGCGAGCAGTCTTCGGGGTAGCGAAGTGGCGATCGTGACCTCCCAGCGCCGGTCTCACCGGCAGGTAGTGTGCGGCGTCGATGACCGCTCCCGCCGCCGTCAGGATTGATGAGGCACGCGAGCTCAGCGAGCTCAGAGCATACCTCGGAGATGGCTATGACCACGCCCGTCTCGAGAGCTGGGAGGAGCAGCTCGACCGAGAGTTCGAGCGCGTCGGCGACGAGGACTCCTTCTACCGCAGCTCGAACGGCTACCTCTACAACCTGACGGCTTTCGCGGTCAGCAAGACCAAGCTGCCCTACCTGCGCGACCTCACCGGGCTGGTCGAGCCGGGAGCGCGCGTGCTCGACTACGGGTGCGGCATCGGAAGCGACGGGCTCGCGCTCGCGGAGGCCGGCTACAGGGTCGTCTTCGCGGACTTCGACAACCCGAGCACGCGCTACCTGCGCTGGCGCCTGGAGCGCAGGGGCATCTGCGCCGAGGTGTACGACCTCGACGCCGGCACGCCGCCGCCGGGCTTCGACCTGGCCTACGCATTCGACGTGATCGAGCACGTGCGCGATCCGCTGGCCACGCTCGCCGAGATGGAGCGCCTGGCGGGCATCGTGCTCGTGAACCTGCTCGAGCCCGAGGCGGGGGAGACGCCACTGCACCATCCGCTGGACGTGCCGGCGCTGCTCGACCGCGCCGCCGGCAGCGGCCCGTTGCACTACCGCCGCTACTGGGAACGCTCGCACCTCGTCGCGTGGGGAGCCGGGCCGGCGGCGGGCTGGCGGCGCACGCGCACGCGGGCGCGGCTGGCGC
>JACCUE010000317.1 GCA_013812005.1 Thermoleophilaceae bacterium | reverse complement strand
TCGTGCTCGTGGGGCAGGTCACCGAGCAGTGCATCCTCTACAGCGCGCTCGACGCGTACGTCCGCCGGCTACGGGTCACCGTGCCGCGCGATGGCGTGGCCCACATCGACGAGCGGCTGGCCGGCGCCGCGCTGGAGATGATGCAGCGCAACATGGACGCCGAGCTGACGGCGTGCGCGGAGTGCGAGCTCGGCGGAACGGGTGAAGCCCCACCGTAGAGTCCCTGCTCCGAAGCAACCGAAAGGAAGCCATGTCAGACGTTGAGATCAAGGTGCACGAGAACGGGCCCTACAAGGTCACCGGGCCGGTGACCGTCGTGGATGCCGACGGCGGCCTCTATGAGCTGGGCGAGGAAGGCAAGCCGATTGCGCTGTGCCGCTGCGGGGGCTCGACCACGAAGCCCTTCTGCGACGGCACCCACTCCAAGGCCGGCTTCGATGCGGCCGAGCGGGCGGTGGCCGAGCAGGATTAGTTCGGTCACCGCGGACGGGCGGCTCGCCGGCCTGGTGGCCGTGACAGACGTCTCCTGAGACAACCGAGCCGATGGCAGCGCTGCTCAACGCGCGACCGCGGTCGCGCTTGCCCGGGCGCCGGCGAGCCAGGGCTCGAGCTGGACTTGGTCAGCGGCTCTGGCCAGGGCGAGGCAGGGTGGCTCGTGCTCGGCGACCCAGGCCGACACGATTCGCACCTCGTCCACCTCGTCGGGCCTCACCGCCACCGCACCCGCGGGCACCCCGGCCAGGACGGCGGCACTGCGCCCCGCCAGCTCCCCGAGGTCTTCGGGCAGCGGACCCCAGTCGGAGACCCGGCCACCCGCCACCAGCAGCACGTCGTAACGCTCTTTGACGGGGTGGCGAGCGAGCACGAGCCGCGGGTCGGCGTGAACCGCTCGGAGCACCCCGCCCAGGCGGTCGAGCAGACCGGACAGGCGTTCTCGGCGCCGCAGCAGCGCTGCCGCACGCTCGTAGCGGCGGTCGGCCGAAGCCGCGGCGACGCGGCCGTCGATCTCTGCCAGCAGGGCGCGGCCGGCGTCGTCGGGCGCCTCGAAGAGAGCGAGCGCCTCGTCCACCTGGCCGCGGTAGGCGTTCGGGTCGAGGTCGCCCAGGCACGGTGAGCAGCAGCGGCCCATCTGACCGTAGACCGAGCGGTGCTCGCGGAGGCGCATCTTGCGGCCGCAGTGGCGCAGGCGGTACAGGGATGTGAGGTGGTCGGCCAGCTCGCCTGCCAACCGCTTGCCGCGCAGCGGCCCGATGCTCACCGCATGGCCGGCGGCGGGCTCGCTGGAGACCTCGAGCACCGGGTATTCGATGTCGAGCCGGCAGCGCACGTAGGCCCAGCGGTCGGTGCGCTTGAGAGCGGTGTTGCCCGGCGGGCGCCACTGCTTGATCAGCCGGCTCTCGAGCACGAGCGCCCCCAGCTCGGAGTTGGTGGGCCTGTAGTCCACGATCTCGGCCCGCTCCGTCCACCCGGCGGGCGCGCAGAAGTGCGACCGCGCCCTCGTGCGCAGCGACACCGACTTGCCCACGTAGAGCGGACGGCCGCGGTCGTCGCGGAACACGTACACGCCGGGGTCGTCGGGCAGCCGGGACAGGTCCGGGCGCTCGGCCGGTGGCCGGCGCTGCGCCTCGGTCTTGGCCCGAAGGCGGCTGCGGGGTCCGAGCAGCTCCACGGCCTCGCCGACGGTCCGGGCGTGCGCGCACAGTCGTCTGAACAGGGCGCACAGCACCCGCGCGCAGGTGATCGCGTCCGGCAGGGCGCGGTGGGAGGCTTCCACCTCGATGCCCAGGGCGTCGGCCAGAAGCGCCAAGCGGCGCTGGCGCACCAGCGGGGCGAAGCGCCGCGCGAGCGACACCGTGCATAGCACGGGAGGGGCCGGCCACTGGAGTCCCGCGCGCTCGAAGGCCTGGCGCAGCACCCGGCGGTCGAAGGCGGCGTTGTGGGCCACCATCACCCGGCCCTCGAGCATCCGCGCCAGCTCACCGAGCACGTCCGCCGGGGTGGGCGCGGAGTCGACCATCTGCTGGGTGATGCCCGTGAAGCGCTCGATGCCGCGCGAGAGGGGGCGTTCCACACGTACGAGCGACTCCCAGGTGTCGTGGGTCTCGCCGCCTCCCACGAGCACGGCGCCGACCTCGGTCAGCTCGCAGAGATCGCCGCCACGGCCGTTGGTCTCCGTGTCCACGGCCAGCAGCTCCGTGCTCGCAAGGGGGAGGTCGCGCAGATCCACGGCCGGGCATGCAAGCGCGAGCGGCGGATGGCGCGGGCGAAAGCTTGCGCGAGCGCGAGCTAGCGCTTGAACGTGAGGGGTGGGCCCAGCGTCCCCCCGAACTTCTGCCACCTCACCCGGTAGGTGCCGGCGCCCCGGTCGGGGAAGTGCACGCCCCAGCGCACGAAGGAGACGAAGATGCCCTCCTTGCTCTTGCGTAGGGGGAAGCGCTTGCAAGTGCCGGCGCCGCTCGGCGGCTCCACGCATACGCGCACAAGGCCGCGGAAGGAAAAGGTGGCCAGCCGCAGCAGCGCTCCGCCGCCGCGCGCGGTCGCGCTCGTGCAGTAGTCGCCGGAGGGTGAGCAGTACGAGGAACGGGCCTGCGCGGCGCCGGGTAGGGCCAGCGTGATCGCGAGGACGGAGACGAGTAGCGCTCTGCGCATGTCCGCCCACTCTAGGTCGGGGGGCGAGAGACGTCCACTGCCGCCCTTAGGTTGATGGGATGGCCCGCTCGCCCAGCCTCTTCGTCTGCTCTTCCTGCGCCCACGAGTCGGTGAAGTGGCATGGCCGCTGCCCGGGTTGCGAGCAGTGGGACACACTCGTCGAGGAGGCCCGTCCGCCCGCCACGGCCTCTCACCGCAAGGCCGGCAGCCGCGGGCCCCGCCCCCTCACGCCGGTCGTGCTCGGCCAGGTGCAGGCGCCCCGTGTCCCGCGCCTGTCCACCGGCATCGGTGAGCTCGATCGGGTCCTCGGCGGCGGCATCGTGCCCGGGTCGCTCGTGCTTCTCGGCGGCTCCCCGGGCATCGGCAAGTCCACCATCACGGCCAGCGCGCTCGGCAACCTCGCGGCGGCCGGCCATCGAGTGCTCTACGTGTCGGGCGAGGAGTCGGCCGCCCAGGTGCGGCTGAGGGCCGAGCGCCTCGGGGCCGGGGCGCTGGCCGTGCCGATCGTGGCGGAGACCGACCTCGACACGGTGCTCGCCACGGTGGAGTCCGAGCGGCCGGACGTGTGCGTGGTGGACTCCGTCCAGGTGCTCCATGCGGCGTCGCTCACCGGTGCGCCCGGCTCGGTCGGGCAGGTGCGAGAGGTGGCGGGACGCCTGATGCGCGTGGCCAAGGAGCGGGGCATCGCCGTCGTGCTCGTGGGCCACGTGACCAAGGAGGGCGCGCTGGCCGGCCCGCGGGTGCTGGAGCACCTGGTGGACTGCGTCCTGAGCTTCGAAGGCGAGCGCGAGCGCACCTATCGCACACTGCGCGCGCTCAAGAACCGGTTCGGATCGACCAACGAGGCCGGCGTGTTCGAGATGCGCGACGAGGGGCTGGTCGAGGTCGAGGACGCCTCGGCCCGGTTCGTCGCCGAGGCCACCCGGGCCCCGGGTTCCGTGGTGCTCTGTGCGATGGAAGGCTCGCGGCCCCTCCTGGTGGAGGTGCAGGCGCTGGTGGCCCCCACCGAGCTCGTGCCGCCCAGACGGATGGCCAACGGCGTGGACCGCAATCGGCTCGCGCTGGTGCTCGCGGTCCTCGCCCGCCATGCGGGAATCGGTGTGGGCTCGGCCGATGTGTTCGTGTCCCTCGCAGGCGGCGTTCGAGTGGACGAGCCCGGCGCCGACCTGGCCGTGGCGCTGGCCGTCGCCTCAGCCGTGCGAGGAGTCCCTCTCGGCGATGGAACACGGCCGCTCGCGGCCTTCGGGGAGCTGGGGCTCACGGGCGAGTTGCGCCACGCTGCGCACCCGGACCGGCGGCTTGCCGAGGCAGGCAAGTTCGGGCTGGGAGGCGTCCTCTGCCCCGGCGAGCGACTGCCCACGCTGCGTTCCGCGTTGCGCAGCGCCCTCGGCGATGCGGCCGGCCCAGCCCGCCGGGCCGCCTGAAGGCACCGCAACCCGGCCGCGTCGGACGGTTTCTCCTTGACGGGCAGCCTTCCCGCCCGCATAGTTCGCCCCCCTGCGATCAGGAGGATCCGATGCAGCCCTCGAGTTCCCGCCGCCACGTCACCGCCCTCTGCGTGGCCGCCGCTGTGTTCGGCCTGTGCCTGCCCGGGCTGGCCGGCGCTGAACCGGGCGCCTCATCGTCGCCCGACGCACGCGCCAGCCTCAAGTGCGGCACCGTCAAGACCCGCAATGGCGGCAGGGCCGAGTTCGTGAACACCGTGAAGGCCACCTGCAGGATCGGCCGCCGGGTGGCCAGGAGGGCCAACGGCAGGCGCTACGGCTTCCTCGGCTTCGACTGCAAGCCAACCAAGAAGCGCGACGTCCCCGGCAAGCTCTACGGCTGCGGCAGGTTCAAGAACGGGCAAGGGCAGGGCATCGGCTTCATCTACAGGGCCCCCTGACAGGCCGCGGGGCGGGCGGCCTCGCCCCTTCCGAAGGGAGCGATTTCGGGCCCTTGCCGTACAATCGTCTCCGATGGCCTACGTAGGGGACTATGTGACAGAGTTCGAAGCTCGACAGGAACCCCGCTTGGTGAGGGCCCTCGAGATGATCGCTCCCGGCACGGCGGTACGCGAGGGAGTGGACGCAATCGTCCAGGCGCGCACCGGCGCCCTCATCTGCATCGGTGACAGCGAGGACCTGTCTTTCCTCTACTCCGGAGGCCTGAAGCTCGAGGTGGACTACACCCCGGCGCTCCTCTTCCAACTGGCGAAGATGGACGGCGCGATCATCCTCTCGTCCAACGGCACGAAGATCGGCTGGGCCAACGTGCAGCTGATGCCCGATCCCACCATCCTCTCGCTGGAGACCGGCACCCGCCACCGTACCGCCGAACGCGTGTCCAAGCAGACGGATGCCCTGGTGATCGCCGTGTCGCAGTCGCGGAGCGTGGTCTCGCTCTACCTCGACGGAGCCAAGTACATACTCGAGGACATTCCCGTGGTGCTGGCGAAGGCCAACCAGGCTCTGGCCACCCTCGACAAGTACCGGAGCCGGCTCGACCAGGTGTCCACGCGGCTCACCGCGCTCGAGTTCGAGGGGGGAGTCACGCTGCACGACGTGCTCACCGTTGTGCAGCGCTCGGAGCTGGTGAGCCGCATGGCGATGGAGATCGAGCGCTACATCGTCGAGCTGGGCGCCGAGGGGCGCCTGATCGAGATGCAGCTCGAGGAGACGATGGTGGGAGTGGCGGCCGACAAGGCGGCGCTCGTGCACGACTACATCTCCGAGCCCACGGAAGACAACTTCGCGAGCGTGCTGGACTCGCTCGCGCGGCTGGGCCACCAGGATCTCCTGGACTTCGGCAGGCTGGCCGAGCTGCTCGGCCACGACCGCAAGCTCAACACCCTCGACCACCCGGCCTCACCGCGGGGCCACCGCATCCTGGGGCGCATCCCGCGCCTGCCGAAGCTCGTGGTACAGGGCATCGTGGGCGAGTTCGGCGGCCTCGACGAGATCCTTTCGGCGAGCGACGGGGAGCTCGAGTCGGTCGAGGGCGTGGGAGACATGCGAGCAAAGGACATCCGGGAGGGACTCCGCAGGCTTCAGGAGATCAACCTCGTGGACCGGTATCTGCAAACCTGATCACAGGATCCTGCGGCAGTACGCCGGCAGGCTTTACGACCCTAGGAGGGACGTCATTTCCGAGACTGCGCTGGAGCACGACATCGAGGACCTCGAGATCACTCGGGAGATGCCCCACATCGAATACGAGATCGGGGACCACGTGGTCTACCCCCATCATGGGGCAGGCAAGGTCCTGAGGAAGGAGCAGAAGGAAGTTCTCGGTGAGAAGCGTGAGTACCTCACCATTCAGATCCTGCACAACGACATGACCGTGATGGTCCCGTGCGAGAACGCGGGCCGCGCGGGCCTTCGGCGCGTGATCGGCGAGGCAGCCGTAACGAAGGTCCTGGCAGTCCTTCGCGATGACGTCAGCCAGATGCCGAAGAACTGGAACCGGCGCTTCAAGCACAACCGGGAGAAGATCAAGACAGGAGACGTGTACGAGCTGGCCGAGGTGGTCCGCAACCTCGCGATCCGCGAGGCCGAAAAGGGCCTCTCCACCGGTGAGAAGCAGATGTACACCCGGGCCAAGAAGATCCTCGCCTCCGAGCTGATGTACGCGCTCGTGATGGAGGAGGACGAGGCCGAGGGCCACCTCGACTCGCTCATCGAGGACGCCCATAACGGCCGAAACGGCGCCACCGCCGCGGCCACCGCGTAGCAGGCCCTCGGGATCGAGGGCGCCGGCCATCGGCCCCGAGTCGTCGGCGTCATCGCCGCCGGCGGCAGCGGCGAACGCCTCCGAGCCGGCCGGCCCAAGGCGTTCGTCGTTCTGAACGGCCGTCCGATGCTCGACTGGAGCATCGAGGTGCTGGCAGGTATCTGCGATCGCGTCGTGGTGGCAGTGCCGCCCGGCCACGCGCACGAGCCCGACCGGGTGGCGGGGGGCGCGTCGCGTTCGGCTTCGGTGCGCAATGCCCTCGAGGCCGCGCCTGAGGCCGAGGTCGTGGTGGTGCACGACGCGGCGCGCCCGCTCCTGAGCGCGGACCTCCTGCGGCGATGCATCGCCGGGGTCGGAGAGGCCGACGGCGCAATCGCCGCGACGCCTGTCACTGACACGGTGAAGCAGGCCGACCCCTCCGGCCGGGTCGTGCGCACCCTAGACCGTTCGTCGCTGTGGTCGATCCAGACACCGCAGGCGTTCCGGGCCGACATCCTGCGGCGCGCGCTTTCCGTCGACGATGCCACCCTGGCGGCCGCAAGCGATGACTCATCCCTCGTAGAGGCGGTCGGCGGCGCCGTGGTCGTG
This sequence comes from Thermoleophilaceae bacterium, assembly GCA_013812005.1. Taxonomy (GTDB): domain Bacteria; phylum Actinomycetota; class Thermoleophilia; order Solirubrobacterales; family Thermoleophilaceae; genus JAAYBF01. Next base: position 11,799 of record JACCUE010000317.1, on the reverse strand, counting down.
ATCGAGGCGCCGCAGGAGAACCTCAAGGTCACGACGGCGGCCGACCTGCGGTGGGCTGAAGGCATACTGGCGGACCGATGCTGACCGACTACCACGTTCACCTGCGCCCCGACGAGGAGGACACCACGGCTGCGCAGTACTTCACGCCCGCCAACGCCGAGCGCTACCGGGAGGCGGCTGCCGAGTGCGGGATCGAGGAGCTGGGCGCCTCCGAGCACGTGCACCGCTTCGTCCAAGCCCTGGACGTCTGGACCCACCCCTGGTGGCGCCACAACGCCAGTGACGACATCGACGCCTACTGCGAGTTCGTGCGCGAGGAGACCGACCTGCGCCTGGGGATCGAGGCCGACTTCATACCCGGGCGCGAGGACAAGATGGCAACCCTTCTCGACGCTCGGGAGTGGGACTACGTGGTGGGCTCGGTGCACTTCCTGGGCGACGCCGCGGTGGACATGCGCGGCAGCGACTGGGACATCTGGCAGTCCACAGATCCGGAAAAGGTGTGGCGGCGCTACTTCGAGACGCTGGGAGAGGCGGCCCGCACGGGGATGTTCGACATCCTCGCCCACCCAGACCTGGTCAAGGTGTGGGGCAAGGGGGCTCCCTTCCCGGAAGGTGACCTACGCCGCTTCTACGACCGGGCCATGGACGGGATCGCGGAGTCCGACGTGGCGATCGAGGTATCCACGGCCGGCCTGCGCAAGCCGGTTGGGGAGGTGTATCCTGATCGCGCCTTCCTCGAGATGTGCCTGGAGGCCGGTCGCCCGGTGGCCCTCTCGAGCGACGCCCACGTCCCGGAGGAACTGGGTCACGGCTACGAGCCCACGCTCGAGTGGCTCTCCGAGCTCGGGGTGTCGGAGCTGGCGGTCTTCGAGCGCCGCAGCCGGCGACTGGAGCAGATGGGGTGAGCACACGCTCGGGAATCGGCTACGACTCCCACCGCTTCGAGGGGGGCCGGCGGCTGGTGCTCGGTGGTGTCGAGGTGCCGGAGGCCGAGAGGGGTCTCACGGGTCACTCGGACGCCGACGTGCTCACTCACGCCGCCATCGACGCGCTGCTGGGCGCCGCCGGGCTCGGGGACATCGGACAGCACTATCCCGACACCGACGAGCGCTGGCGCGGCGCCGACTCCCTAGCCCTGCTGCGAGAGGTGTGCGGCTTCCTGTCAGAGCACGGTTGGACCGTACGCCACCTCGACGCCACCGTGATCTGCGAGGCACCAAAGCTCGGCGCGCACCGCGACTCGATGCGCGAGCGGCTTTCCGAGGCCGTGGGCCTGGCGCCACTCGAGGTCAACGTCAAGTTCACCACCAACGAGGGCATGGGCTTCACCGGACGGGGGGAGGGCATCGCAACCCTGGCCCTCGCGACCGTGGAGCGGGCCGACTGATGGACGCCGCCCACCTCGCCTTCCCCGGGGCGGCTCGCCGGGCAGAGCGCCCGCGGGCGGACTGCCGTTCGCCCGTGTCATAGCCTGGCTCCGTGCGCGATATCCGCATCCACGACACGCTGAGCGGCGCCCCCAAGCTCGTCGAGCCGCGCGAGCGCCGGCAGGTCGGGATCTACGCGTGCGGTCCCACCGTCTACGGCCGCGTGCACGTGGGCAACGCGCGGCCGTTCGTCGTCTTCGCGCTGCTCAAGCGCTACCTCGAGCACGAGGGCTACGAGGTCACCCTGGTGGAGAACGTGACCGACGTGAACGACAAGATCTACGACGCCGCGCGCAAGGCGGGAATGGCCAGCGGGGACCTGGCCGCGCAGATGACGGCCCACTACACCGCGGACACCGACCGTCTCGGGCTCGGCCGTCCCGACCACGAGCCCAGGGCCGCGGAGTCCGTCGAGGGCATCGTCGATCTGATCGGAGTGCTGATCGACTCCGGGCATGCCTACGCCGCCGGAGGCGATGTGTACTTCCGCGTGGCCAGCTTCGATGGGTACGGCAAGCTGTCCAACCGGCCGCAGGAGGAGATGGAGCAGGGCGAGGGCGACGACGCCGCCGTCCTGAAGGAGAGCCCCCGCGATTTCGCGCTGTGGAAAGCGCACAAGGATGGCGAGGACACGTCCTGGCCGGCGCCCTGGGGGAAAGGACGGCCGGGGTGGCACATCGAGTGCTCGGCGATGGCCGAGGAGCTGCTGGGCGCCGACTTCGAGATTCACGGCGGCGGATCGGATCTGGTGTTTCCCCACCACGAGAACGAGATCGCGCAGACCGAGGCGGCGCGCGCGCGGCCTCTCGCGCGGATCTGGATGCACAACGGCATGGTGCAGATCGGCACGGACAAGATGGCCAAGTCGCAGGGCAACATCCGCCTCTTGCACGGGGCGCTCGACGAGCACGGCCGTGACGCCCTGGTCATGTACTTCGTGGCCGGGCACTACCGTCAGCCGATCGCCTTCTCCGGTGACGCGCTCGAGGAGGCGGGGCGGGCGGTGGATCGCGTGCGCGAGCTCTGCCGGCGCCTCGAGCCCCGGGGCGGGGAGCCGCAGGCCCTCGCGGAGCACGCCGAGCGCTTCTTCGACGCGCTGGCCGACGACTTCAACACCCCCGCGGCCCGTGCCGTCATGTTCGAGTGGATCTCGGAGGCCAACCGCCGCATCGACACCGGAGAACGGCTGGCCCCGGGCGCGCTGGCGGACATGCTGTACGCCCTGGGCCTCGAGGGACTGCTCGACGCACGAGCCGACGAGGCCGATCCGGAGGCCGAGCGCCTGCTCGCGGAGCGCGAGCAGGCCCGGGCAGTGCGCGACTTCGCGCGCGCCGATCGCCTGCGCGAGGAGCTCGGCGCCCGCGGCTACGAGGTGCGCGACACCTCTGAGGGCGCCCGGCTGATGCGAGGCGGATGATCGTCTACGGGCGCAACGCCGTTCGAGAGGCCCTGAGAGGCAGGCGGGCGGTGACCGCCGTCTGGGCCACGCGAAACGCGGCGGGGGAGGAGTGGCTGAGCGACAGCGACGTGACCGAGCTCGCGGCTGCGGAGCTCGAGCGCCTCTGCGAGTCCCCAGAGCACCAGGGCGTCTGTGCCGAAGCCGGGCCCTACCCATACGCCGATCCCGCCCGGCTGCTGGAGGACGAGAACGGGCTGGTGCTCTGCCTCGACGAGGTGCAGGACCCCCACAACCTCGGAGCGGTGTGCCGGGTGGCGGAATCGGCGGGCGCGACCGGTGTGGTGATCCCCGAGCGCCGCTCGGCCGAGGTCACCCCCGCGGTCTGCAAGTCCTCCGCCGGGGCGGTGGAGCATCTGGACGTTGCACGCGTAGGCAACCTCGCCAACTGGCTGGGGGAGGCCAAGGCAGCGGGCGCATGGGTCTACGGCGCCGGCCACTCCCCCGGGGCCGTCTCCTACGACACGCCGGACTACCGCGGGAGCGTCGTCTTGGTGCTCGGCTCGGAGGGCCGGGGCCTGCGCCCGCGAGTGGCCGGCGCCTGTGATCAGATCGTGCGGCTGCCACAGCGCGGGCGGGTGGACTCGCTCAATGTCGCCACCGCCGCATCGGCGCTCGTGTACGGAATCTTGCACTTTCGCGGCGAGAAACTTGACAGGGGCACATAACGGGGACATACTCGCAGCGAGATAACGCTGGAGTGGAGCCTTAGGGCTCGACGACCAGGATAGCGCGGCGCCAGGGGAGGTAAAGCGCAGCTGAGCTTCAGGGCCTCGAACGAGGGCCGGAAGGAGCATCAATGGCTGCAGCAGCATCCCAGGCGACATACGCCAGATCTCAAGCTCAAGCTGAGCTTGAGGATAACTACCTGATAGCCCTGGCGAAGCAGGGGCGACCGGACGCGTACGACCGCATCCTCAAGCGCTACCACGGCTTCGTCCGTCTCAAGGCCAGCTCGTACTTCCTGATCGGCGGTGACTCCGACGACTTGATCCAGGAGGGGATGGTCGGCCTCTACAAGGCGATTCGCGACTTCCGGACCGATCGCGAGTCGAGCTTTCGTAACTTCGCGGAGCTGTGCATCACCCGCCAGATCATCACGGCGGTGAAGACCTCCACCCGCAACAAGCACACCCCGCTGAACGAGTACATCTCGTTCTCGGCCACACCGGCGGCCTCCGGAGGCGACGGTGACCCCACCCTCGACGAGCTGCTGCCCGGACCGACGGCGCACGATCCGGCCAACCAGGCGATCTCAACCGAGGAGCTCCACAGCCTCGTCGAGTGCCTTTCGAGCGTGCTGTCCGACCTGGAGAGCGCGGTGCTGTCTCTCTACCTGGACGGGTACTCCTACGAGACGGTCGCCGAGCGCCTGGAGTGCGACACCAAGACGGTGGACAACGCTCTCCAGCGTGTGAAGCGCAAGGTCGGCGCCCACCTCGACTCGAGGGCCGTTCTGGCCTGATCGATCCGGGTCGTCCAGATCCACGAGGTTTCAGGCTCTCACCCCGGGGGTAACCCTTCCTCACCCCCAACGGAGGAGAGGTCGTATGAGCATCATCGGACTCATCATCACCCTTATCGTCGCGGCGCTGGTCTACGCACTCTGCGTGGCTCTCGGCCTACCGTCCATCGTGGCGATAATCGCCGCCATCCTTGTCCTGTTGGCCGGCGTGCCGAGCGGCGGATTCGGCCTTGGAGGCCGCTTCGGAGGCGGCAGAAGCGCCACCCGCTAAAGAAGGACAGCGCCCGCGGCGCGAGCCGCGGGCGCGCCCTGACGTGGAAGACGCGATCATCGTGGCGCGCGTCCTACAGTGAGCGGCTACGGATGCCCGCCTAGCTCAATTGGCAGAGCACTTCATTTGTAATGAAGGGGTTCTCGGTTCGAGTCCGAGGGCGGGCTTTTTCCCCGGATCGAGCCAGATGGCGGGTCGTCGGCCCGGCTATGCCGCGCCGACTGCCACTTCGATGTTGCCATGTCCGTTCGAGGACACGGGAACCTCAGGGGGCTCGTCGGCGCCCTCGACGTTGAGGCGGCGCTCGATCTCGCCGACCACCAGCCCGAACAGCAGGTGGCGCCAGGTGGCCTGGGCGAAGGCGCGGCGGTTGCCCCACAGCGGGGTCAGCTCCTTACGGGCGGGATGGAAGCGGTCGGACAGCCGGCCGAGCGGGTACAGCGCCACATGCTCCACCATGGCCATCGTGACGGCCCGGAGCACGAGAGGGCCGGGAAGGAAGGGCCGCAGCTGCGCGTAGGTGGCGCCGAAGGTGACGCCGTTGCCCAGGTGTGCGGCCAGCCCGGCGGCCGGCCAGGCATCCCCGCGCGTGACCAGCTTGCCGAGCAGCTCGACATCGTCGTAGCCGCTGCCGAACACCCGTTTGTCGGCGGGCTGCTGGGCGGCCCACAGACCCGCCGCCACTGCCCCCGCGATCGCCCCGTTCACACTGCGCTTGAGATCCACAGCGCCGCAGCGTAACGCCCCAGCACGGGGCGGGTAGCAGGGGGAATGTCGAGCAAAGCGCAACAGCGACTGCCGGGCTACCACGACCGGGTGCGCCGGCGGGGGGTCCAGCCGCTGGTCTACTGGAGCTTCCGGGCCCTCGCCAAGCCCTCGATCCAGCTCTGTTTCCGGCTTCGCCGCGGGGGCCGCCACCACATCCCGGAGGGCGCGGTGATCCTGGCCTCCAACCACCGCAGCTTCCTCGACCCTTTCGTGATCGGGTGCTGCCTGCGGCGGCCGATCTACTTCGTGGCCAAGAAGGAGCTCTTTCACATCCGGCTCGTCGCCTGGTTTCTCAACTGCCTCGGCGCCTTCCCCGTCCGTCGCGGCGGGTCCGGCGAGGAGTCCGTGAAGCTGGCGCTGTGTGCAACTGCAGTGGGCATGGCTCGGAGGACCGCTCGCGCCCGCCTCAGACGAGGCAGACTGGGGCGTAGAGCGGCGCGCAGCGTGAACGAGCGCCGAGAGTAGGCTGATTCATGCGTGGACGAGGTTGCCCACAGGAGCAGGCTCGACAGCGACTTCACCGAGCTCTACCGGAGCCACCTGCGCGACGTCTACAGCTACGCGTACTACCGGATCGGCAACCACCACGACGCCGAGGACATCACCGAGCAGACGTTTCTGCAGGCCTACCGTCACTTCGAGCGCGCGCAGCTCGAGTCCCACGGCAGGCCGCTGCGGCCGTGGCTGATTCGTATTGCCCACAACCTGGCTGCCAACTACTACCGCGACAGGTCGCGGCGTCCCCAGATCCCGCTCGAGGACGCCGCCTTAGTCAGCGCTCTGCACGACACCGAGGAACTGGTGCAGGGACGCCAGAGGCTCAAGGACGTGCTGGAGGGAGTGGCCAAGCTCCCGGAGGACCGGCGCGAAGCGCTGATCATGCGCTTCTCGCTCGGCATGGACAACAAGGAGATCGCCCGCGCCCTGGACCGCACCGAGGGCGCTACGAAGGTGTTGATCCACAGAGCGATCAAGCAGCTCGAACAGGGACTGAAGGAGGGTGGCGATGAGTGAGCTCGGCGACGTGGAATCACTGCTGCGCTCGGCGCTGCGCCCGGTCGAGCCGGCCGAGGGGCTCAGCGACCGCCTCGAGCGGGGGCTCTCGGAGATCACCGGCGCCGCCGCCGAGGAGCTGGCCGACACCGAGCTCTCCGCGATGCGGAACCCGCGCAACTGGGGCCGTCCGGTTGCCGCCGCCGTGGTCGGCGGGGCCGCCACCGGAGCGCTCGTCCTGGTGCGTGCGCGCCAGCGCCAGAAGAAGCGGCAGGCCCGAGGACTGCGTGCCGTCGAGAAGGGCGTGCAGGGCGTTTCGGCCGGGCTGCGCCGGCGTCTCGGCGGCTGACACCCCGACGGCCCGGAAGTTGGCCTGCAAACAGTGATCCGGGAGGGGTGCGGCCTGCGAAGATGGCGTAGCGATCGTGGGACACACCGATGACATAGAGAGCCTCGCCGACGAGGAGGTCATGCACCTCGTGCAGGAGGGCAACCCTCGCGCCTTCGAGCTGCTCTACGAGCGTCACGGCGGGCCCGGCTTCTCCCTCGCCTACCGGATGGTCGGTGACCGCGTTGTCGCGGAGGACATCTCCCAAGAGGCCTTTCTCTCCATCTGGCGCAGCCGTCACCGCTACCAGCCCGACCGCGGCAGCGTGCGCACCTGGGTCCTGGGGATAGTCCATCACCGGGCCATCGACGCCCTCAGGCGCAACCTCGTGCACGATCGCCGGCGCAGCAGTGCGGAGGGCATCGAGGAGCGTCACGAGGCGCCGGAACGTGAGCGGACGGATGTCGTGGCGGCCCGCAGGGAGGACGCGCAGCACGTGCGCTCCGCGCTCGGGGACTTGCCCCACGAGCAGTGCCGAGTGATCGAGCTGGCCTACTTCGGCGGCTTCAGCCACAGCCAGATCGCGGAGATGCTCGACATGCCGATAGGCACGGTGAAGGGCCGGATGCGGCTCGGTCTCGAAAAGCTGAGAAAAGGTCTCAAGGAGAAGGTGGCATGAGCGTCGAGCGTCATCAGATGCACGAAGAGGATGTTGGGGCCTACCTCCTGCGTGCCCTCTCCGACGTGGAGCAACGGCGCTTCGAGGCGCACCTCGAGGGGTGCGTCGTGTGCCAGGACGAGGTCTCGCGCCTGCGTCCCGCGGTGCACGCCCTCCCGCGGTCGGTCCACCCCATGGCTCCCCCGCGCTCGCTCAAGGCGGGCCTGATGGCCGAGGTCGAGCGCGACGTGCGCGAACGCGAGGAGGCCGCGGGAGTCTCTCGTCGCTCCAGTCCGTTTGCACGGATGCGCCGGCGTCTCGGTGGCGTCGGCAGCGCCTTTGGTGGCCTGCGCCCCACGGTGGCCTGGGTGTCCGCGTCGGTGGTCCTGCTCGTGGGCGTCGTGAGTGGAGCGGCGGGACTGTACGCCCTGAACGACGTCACAAGCGGTGAATCGACCAGGTCCGTGGTTGCGAAGGTGGACAAGACGCGCGTGCCCTTTGGAAGCGGCAGCCTCGCGGTGCGCGACGGTCCCCAGGAAGGGGCGGTGCTGCAGGTGCACGGCATGCCCGAGCTCGAGGACGACTCCGTCTATCAGCTGTGGGTGCGCCGCGACGGCGAGGTGATCTCGCAGTCCCTTTTCCATGTGGGGGTGGACGGCGACGGTGCCGCGGCGGTCACCGAGGACCTGCAGGACGTGGACGAGGTGATGGTCACGCGCGAGTCCGCCGGCGGAGCCAAGGCGCCGAGCGAGAAGCCCGTGCTGTCCGTGAAGCTCTGACCCGGCACTCGCCTAGTCTCCGAGGGTGATGGAGGCCTGCTACCGCCACCCGGACCGCGAGACGGGCGTGTCCTGCTCGAACTGCGGCCGCTCGATCTGCCCGGACTGCATGACGTCCACCTCGGTGGGCATGCGCTGCCCGGAGTGCTCGAAGCAGAAGACGAAGGTCAGGACGATCGGGTCCGACTCCGAGCCGAAGCTGACCTACGCCCTGATCGCGATCAACGTGATCATCGGGCTGGGCGCGTTTCTCGGCGGTGCCAGCGCGACCGGTGGGGGCTTCTCGGGCTCGTCGCTGCTCGCCGAAGGCTCCGTGTCGAGGTTCGGGGTCGACAACGGCGACTACTGGCGCATCCTCACGGCGGGCTTCCTGCATGTGAACTTCATCCATCTGCTTTTCAACATGTTCGCCCTCTACGTCCTGGGCGGGTTGCTCGAGCCGGCGATCGGGCGCCTTCGCTTCGGCGTCATCTACTTCGTCTCGCTTCTGGCCGGCTCCTTCGGGGCGCTGCTGCTCGAGCCCCTGGCCCCGACCGTCGGGGCATCCGGGGCGGTGTTCGGCCTCATGGGCGCAGCTGTCGTGGTCATGCGCAACCGCGGGATCAACCCGATGGAGAGCGGTCTCGGGCTGTGGATCGGCCTCAACCTTCTGATCACCTTCACGATCCCGAACATCTCGATCGGCGGGCACATCGGCGGGCTGATCGGCGGCGCGCTCGCCGCCTTCGTTATGTTCGACCTCCGCGACCGCGTGCGCCTGCCCGAGCTCGTGCCGATGGCGATCGCAGGCGCGATCGGCGTGGCCGCGGTGGTGGGCTCGGTCGTGGTGTCCGGTTCGACGCCCGTCTAGACAGGCGCGGGGCCGCTCAGGCGGTCGTAGGTGGCCTGCAGCCGCGTGAGCATGCGGTCGAGCGGAAAGCGCTCTGCCACGTCGCGGCGTCCGGCTTCGCCCATGCGCCGTGCCAGCGCAGGGTCGTCGGCGAGCAGGCGCAGCGCGGTGGCAAGCGCTCCCACGTGGCCCGGCGCCACGAGCATGCCGGTCACGCCGTGGCGAACGATCTCGGTGACGCCGCCGTGTGCCGAGGCCACGACGGGCAGCCCGGCGGCGGCGCCCTCCATCGCCACCAGGCCGAGGGGCTCGGGGCGGGTGGATGGAACGGCCAGGACATCGGCGGCGCCGAGCACATTGGCCACGTCGGCGCAAAAGCCGAGGCGCACCACCCGCGAGGTCACGCCCAGGCTGCCCACCAGTGCGACCAGCCGGCGCTCGTGGGCCTCAGAGGAAGGGTAGGCGTCGCCCGCGAGCAGGGCGATCGCTCCGTTGGCCACGAGCGCAGGCTGGGCGAGCGCCCTGACGAGCACGTCCTGGCCCTTCCAGTCACTCACGCGCCCCACCAGGGCGATCACGAAACGGTTGTCGGCGATGCCGAGCGACCGGCGGGCCGCCGCCCGATCCACGGGTCCGGGCGCTTCGGCGAGGCCGTCGTAGAGCAGCTGCGCCCGCGCCGAGCCCCCGAACTGGCGAGCGACCGCGCGCGAGACGCAGGCCAGGGCGTCGGCGGCCTCGAGGCGACGGCGCATCAGGGGCCAGAGCGCGCTCGCCACGGGTCCAGAGGAGCCCGCGTAGATCTCGCGCACGTGGATCAGGTGGGCCGCCCCCGCCCGCCGGGCCACCGCGCCGCTTGACAGCACCACGGAGGTGTTGGCGTGCACCACCGCCGCGCCGCGCTCGATCGCCAGCCGGCCCAGCACGCGGCGATCGTGGGCCACCGCCCGGGCCAGGCCGGCGGCCCCCGCGCCAGAGAACAGGGACCGCCGCAGCACGGCCAGTGGGTGGACCACGACCTCGGCCCCGGCGTCCTCGAGCATCGGCGCCAGCTCCCCGCGCTCGGGGAGTACGCACACCGCCCGCCAGCGCTCGGGCGCAAGCCCGCGGGCTATGGCCAGCAGCTGAGAGTCCGAGCCGTAGCGTTGCGCTGAGGAGTGGAGGATGAGGACGGTGCGGGGCACTCAGGCCGCGGTCTCCACTCGCGCCTTGAGATCCTCGATCGACCGCTGCATCACCTGGTCGTCGAGGATGGAGGCGATCTTGCCCGGCGGCCAGGTGCCCGGGTCGATGTGCAGGCCATAGGTGGCGAGCGTGGTGCCATCGCCCCGGTCCTCGAGCACGAGCTCACCTTCGATGTCGCGCACGTCGCCGGCTACGAACTCCCATGTGAGCATGTGCGGCTCCTCGTAGGAGTAGTCGAGCGTGTACGAGATCCGTCTGACATTCGCGTCGACCTCGAAGAAGACCCGCTGACCCCGGCCCTTGCCGTCGCGCGACTGCACCTCGCAGTCGGTGACCGCCTGCTGCCAGTCGGGGTAGCTGTCGAAGTCCAGCAGAGCATCGAAGCACTGCTGCGGCGTGCCCTGCACCACGATCTGCCGTTCCGCGCGTTTCACTCCCACGGCCGCTATGTAACCGGGGCCGGGTTCCCCACGTCAAGCCAGGCGAAGCGCCCGGGGGGCGGGGCCCCGACACGCTGGGGGTGCAGCAGGTGGGCCATCAGCTCGACGCCGTCGACCAGGCGTGGCCCCGGGCGGGAGAAGTAGGCGGAGGCGTCGACGGCGGCCACCCTCGCTCCGATTCCGGCCAGACGCTCACGGGCCCCGAGCGCCTCCTCGGCGGCGCGCTCGGTGGCGTACCCGCAGGGCATCGACACGATCACTTCCGGCCGTGCCGCCTGCACCTCCGGCCATTCCGCCGTGCGGGAGCGCTCGCCGGCGAAGCCCAGCACGTCCTCGCCGCCCGCCAACTCGATCATCTGGGGCACCCAGTGCCCGCCGATGAACACGGGGTCGAGCCACTCCAGCGCGGCAACCCGGGGCCGCCCGGCGCCCTCGACCGCGTGTACGACGGCATCGATCCGGCGGCCGGCCTCCTCTACGAGTGCGGCCCCCTGGTCCTCAGCACCGGCTCCAAGGGCCAGGCGGGGGATGTCGCCGAGCACCTCGCCGAATGTGGTGGGGTCGAGCGAGATGACCTCCGGGGGGGAGGGCAGGCGGGAGGCCACGGCCTTCACCTCCTCGTAGGACACCGCGCAGACCTCGCACACCGCCTGGGTCACGATCAGGTCCGGCGCCAGCGCCTCCAGTAGCTCCTCGTCGAGCTCGTAGAGGGCCTCGCCGCGCTGTGTTCGCTCGCGCACCGCGGCGTCGATCTCGGCCGCGGAGAGATCGCCCTCGATCACGCTGTTGGTGAGGTGCGCCCGCTGGGCCGCCTGAGGTGGATAATCGCACTCGTGGGTGACGGCGACGACGCTGTCGCCCAGGCCGAGGGCAAAGAGCATCTCGGTCGAGGACGGCACAAGGGAGGCGATCCGCACGGGAGGCACGATGGCACGTCTTGAACCTGAAGAGATCGAGGAGCGACTGTCGAGGTTGGACGGCTGGTCGCGTCAGGGTGAGGCGCTGGTGCGAGAGCAGCGAAGCGAGAACTTCCTCGGGTCCCTGGAGTTCGTGAACCGCCTCGCTCCCGTGGCGGAGGAGATGGGCCACCACCCCGATTTGGCGATCTCCTGGGACACGGTGACCGTGACCATCACCACCCACTCGGAGGGCGGCCTCACACAGAAGGACTTCACCCTTGCCGAGCGGATCGACGCGCTC
>JACCUE010000277.1 GCA_013812005.1 Thermoleophilaceae bacterium | reverse complement strand
CGTGAAGCCCGGAGTGACCAACGACGAGGGAGACGGAGACCAGTGGCCCCCCATCCTCGAGAAGGTGCTGGGGGCGGACATCCTGGTCGTGGCCACGCCCACCTGGCTCGGCAAGCCGGCCAGCGTGACCCAGCGGGTGATGGAGCGCATGGACGCCCTCCTCTCGGAGACCGACGACGAGGAGCGGCCCGTGGCCTACAACAAGGTGGCGGGCGTCGTGGTGACCGGCAACGAGGACGGCGCGCACCACGTGATCTCCGAGACGGCCGGGAGCCTGATCGACATCGGCTATACGGTGCCCGGCCAGGCGTGGACCTACTGGAACAAGGGGCCGGGCCCCGGCCCCAGCTACCTCGAGTCGGAGGGCGAAGACGGCAAGGACTGGTCTCATGAGACAGGCCGGGCCGCGGCGTCGAACCTGGTGGCCGTGGCCACCGCGCTGCGCGCCAGGCCCATCCCACCACCGCCCGAGTGATGAGCTAGACATGGGCGGCCAAGCCGAGACCGCGGAGACCACCGGCGCCTACTGCCCGCACTGTCACCTACTGATCGAGCGCGACGTCCGCGCCCCGTGGCCCGCCAGGCCGGTGCGCTGCGCACACTGCCAGCTGCTGATCGGCGCCGGGCGCTCCCGCACCGAGCCCGCTCCGAGGCCGGGAGCCAAGGGCACCGCGGCGGGCGTGTTCAGCCGTCGGGCCAAGCGTCACGGCGACGAGAATGGCCATCCGCCCCGATCCCCGGACGACGTGCTCGAGGGCATCCGCGCAGTCGCCGGCACCAGGGGAGAGCGGCCCGAGCGCCTGCTGATGGTCGACTACCAGCAACTCGCCGTCGTGGATCCGGAGATCCCCCCGCTCAGTGACGTCTTCGCGGCGTTCGGGAGCTGGAAGAGCGCCCGCCGGCGGGCCGCCGAACTGGTGTAGACGTGCGTGCTGATCCGCACAACTCCGGTTAAGCCTGGCCGACCCGTGGGTAAGCTGACTTTCACACGACTAAGGAGCTCAGCCAAGCATGAGCATCATCGACAAGATCACGGGCCGCGCCAAGAAGGCCGCAGGCGACGTGGCTGACGACCCCTCCCTGCGCCGCCAGGGCCAGAAGGAAGAGGCCAAGGGCAACGCCAAGGAGAAGCAGGCCCGGGCCGAGGAGAGGGCCGACGCGGCCTCCGCCGACGTGGCCGACCTCGAGCGCAAGACCTGAGTCGAGGACTCAGGTCCGAGACGAAACATGGGGCCGGGCGCCGTGGCGCTCGGCCCACCGATCTTCTGTCCCCTTGTCATAGGCGTGTTGTCTCACGCCCGTAGGGGTAGGGCTTGGACATGACCGACGAACAGCAGACAAACCACACCGAGGCCGACGGCGGGGCTCGCAGCAGCACCAGCCCTCCCGGCGGTAAGACGCACGAGGCCACGACCCCTCCCGGACAGGGAGAGCGCGACGAGGACGCGATTCAGAAGAGCGAGGACAAGCTCGACCAGGCCGGCGGCGGGCACTAGCCGACCCGGGCGGCGGCGTTACGGGGCCAACCGCTCCACGAGCCAGGTCCCGGTGTCTCCACGCCGGTAGCGAAGCCGGTCGTGCAGGCGGTTCTCGCGCCCCTGCCAGAACTCCACGCTCGAAGGCGCCAGCCGGCGGCCACCCCACCAGTGCGGCCGGGGGACGGGGCTGGGCTCGGGGTGGCGCCGCTCCAGTTCCGCGTAGCGCCGGTCGAGCGCGGCACGCGACTCGATCACCTCCGACTGCGGGCTGGCCAGCGCGGCCAGCCTCGAGCCACGGGGCCGGGAGGCGAAATAGGCGTCCGCCTCCTCCGCCCCGATCTCCTCCACGCTCCCGTCCACCCTCACCTGACGGTGGACGGGCAGCCACAGCAGCACGGCCGACGCGCGCCGGTCGTGATCGAGCTCCAGCCCCTTGCGCGAGCGGAGGTTGGTGTAGAAGGTGAGTCCGCGCTCGTCGAGGCCCTTGAGGAGCACGGTGCGGGCCGCCGGGGCGCCGCCGGCGTCCACCGTGGCCAGCACCATCGCGTTTGGCTCGGGCACGCCGGCGAGCACCGCATCCTGGAGCCAACCGCTGAGCTGCTCGATCCAGGTGGGCGCCAGGCCGTGCTCGGCCAGGCCATCGGGCCCATAGTGACGGCGCATCCCTGCGAGGTCGGGCAGGCGGTTCGCCACCTCAGCCCTACGGGGCGGCGGGGGCACCGTTGCGCGCAGACCCGGCGAGCAGACGCTCGCGCAACGTGTCCGCCTCGAGCGCTGCGCCCTCTGTCGTCTTGATGAAATCCGTGAGCACGCTGGCGAAACGCACGGGGTCGTCCAGCTGGGGAAAGTGGCCCGACCGTTCAAAGATCTCCAAGCGGGAGCCCGGCATGCCGCGTTCGGCCACGCCGGCGTGGCTCACGGGAATTACCCGATCACGGCGCCCCCAGACGATCAGCGCCGGCATACCGGCCGCGAGATAGAGGCGGTCCGTTGCATTCACGCGCTGACCCATCGGATCGACGACCGATCTCAGCGTGTGGACGAACGCCCGCCGCGTGTCGGTGTCGGCCAGGGAGCCGTACCCGCGGACCATCTCGGCGATGTCCGGCCCCGCACGCAGGCCCACCTTGTCGAGCAGGCCTGCGACCGCCGTGCCGGCGGCGTGCACGCGGTTGCCGGCAATCAAGGGCAGAACGAGCTCGGAGCCTGGCAGCGTGGCGGCGCGCAGCACGGGGTGCACCTCCTGGCCGAGGCCGCCGCTGGCGACCAGCACGAGCCGTTCGCAGCGCTCGGGGAACTGATAGGCGAACTGCATCGCGATGCCGCCGCCGAGCGAGTGGCCGACCACCGTGACGCGCTCGTGTCCGAGACCGACGACGAGATCGCGTACCCCCGAGGCGTAGGCGCCAAGCGAGTAATCCCCCCGTGGCTTGGCCGACTGGCCATGGCCCAGCAGGTCGGGTGCCACCACGCTGCAGCGGGCCGAGAGCAGCGGCAGGACCGGCGCCCACTGGTCACAGGTACCGGTGACGCCGTGGATCAGAATCACGGGCGGGCCCTCGCCCGCGGCGAGGTAGCTCACCCGGTGGCCATGGATCTCGGCCTGTTGGCGGGTCTGCATGTAGGTACTCCCCTGCGTTCGAGGACTGAGCCTCAGCGTACCGAGCAGGACCCGCGCTACCGATCGCTGGCCGCGCTCGTCCCGGGCTTGAGCGTCAGGCCGTCGCGAACCGGCTCACGGTGCGCTCCGGGCGCACGCCTGGCAGGTGCTCGGCGAAGATCCGGTAGTAGGCCGCCTCTTCGCGGGTCCGCAGCGGCGGATCGCACAGCCTCGCCTCGGCCTCGAGCTCCTCGAGGCTCACGCTTTGCTCCATCTGCTCGGTCAGCACGGCCGTCGCACCGCTGCCGTCGCCGAACTGGGACTTCTCACGCCAGAGCAGCTCGTGGGGCAGCCAGCCCTCGAACGCCTCGCGCAGAAGCACCTTCTCGGGCTCGCCCGGACCGGACAGCTTCCAGTCGGGAGGCAGCCCGAGCGCGAAAGCGATCACCTGGCGGTCGAGGAAGGGCACGCGCGCCTCGAGCCCGTGCGCCATCGTCACGCGATCACAGCGCTGCAGGTTGAGGTCGTGCAGCCCCTCCACGGTGCGCACCATCTCCGCCTGCAGCTCCTCGGCCCCGGCCAGGCCGCGCAGGTACTCATACCCCGCGAACAGCTCGTCGGCGCCCTCGCCTGTGAGCACCACCTTCACGTGCTCCGCGGCCAGCTCGGCGAGCAGGTAGTTGGGTACTGCGCTGCGTACCAGAGAGGGATCGAAGTGCTCGATCGCGCGTACCACGAGGGGCACGGCGTCGACCGCCTCGGCGGCGGTGTACACCCGCTCGTGATGCTCGGTGCCCAGGTGCTCGGCCACCACCCGCGCGGCCAGCAGGTCGGGGCTGGCCTCGGTGCCCACGGCGAAGGTCTTCAGCTGTTCGCCGCGCTCGGTGAGATAGGGAGCCGCGATGGCGGCGATGAGGCTCGAGTCCAGGCCGCCCGACAGGAACACGCCGACCGGCACGTCGCCCATCATCTGGCGGTGCACAGAGGCGATCAGCGCGGATCGCGTGTCCCTGAGCGCCTGGCTGCGGTCGGAGGGCTCGCGGTCGGTCTCGCCGACCGCCGAGGCGAAGCGCTCCAGTCCACCCTCGGGAGTCCAGTGGCAGCCGGGCGGAAAGCTCTCCACGTGCGGAAGCCAGTCGGCGTCGAAGGCCGCCATCTCGGATGCGAAGCGCACCATGCCGTCGCGACGCGCCCAGTACAGGGGCTTGATGCCCACCGGGTCCCGCGCGGCGAGGAAGGAGCCGTCGGCGCCCGCGGTGAGGAAGGCGTACATGCCCTCGAGACGGCCCAGAGCGGCCGGGCCTTCGGAGCCCAGCAGGTGAAGGGCCACCTCGTTGTCCGAGCGCGTCGCGTAGGAAGCCTCGGGCAGATCGGCCCGCACCTGCTCATGGTTGTAGACCTCGCCGTTGCCCACCAGCCACAGGTCGCCTTCGGCGTTCACCAGCGGCTGCCTGCCGCCCTCTACGTCCACGATCGAGAGCCGCGTGTGGCCCAGCCAGCTGCCGTTGGCCTGCACCTCCCCTTGATCGTCGGGACCGCGGTGCACCAACCGCGCGAGCATCCGCCGACCGTCGTCTGCCCTCGCGTGTCCGTGCCCGCCGGCGATCCCGCACATCTCGATGAGGCTAGACGACGGCCGGGGGACGGGCGAGCCGATACGCGCCCGGGCGGCGGTCCTCGAGGTGGTGGAACTGGCTGCGCAGCGGGTCGACGCCCCCCAGCGCTTCGACCCGGGCCAGCGCCAGGCCGGCGCGCGACCCAGTCGACGCGAGCACCGTGCCGTGAGGGTCGACCACCTTGGCCTGGGCGGGAAAGCGCAGCCGCCCGAAGCGGCCGCTGTGGTTGGCCGAGACCCACACCACCTGGTTCTCCACCGCTCGTGCCTGGTCGAGCAGGTTGAACTGGCGGACCTGGGGGTCGCGGCCGACCCGTGCCGTTGGATTCATCCGGCACACGGGCCATGCCGCCAGCGAGGCGATGATCCCCGCGCCGTCGAGGGAGAGGTCTCGAGCGGCCTCGGGAAAGACCTTGTCGTAACAGATCAGCATCCCCATCCGGCCGAGCGGGGTGTCGAACGCGGCGAAGCCGTCGCCCGGCGAGAAGGCACCGCGCTCGCCCTCCGGCAGGTGCACCTTGCGCTGATGCCCGAGCACCCCGTCGCCGTTCACGCACACCGCGCTGGAGTGCACGCCCGCCTCGCCCGCCTCGGTATAGCCCACACAGACCACGGTGTCGCCGGCGATACGCGCCAGGCGGGCCATCTCCTCCCCGTCGCGTGAAAGCGCCGGAGGCGCAGCCACCGCCACGGGGCCCGCCGGGGGATAGGCCTCCCACAGGTAACCGCCCAGGGCCGCCTCGGGGAAGACCACCAGCTTCGCGCCCCGGGAGCGGGCCTGCTCCACCGTGTGCTCGATACGCGTGAAGCACATCTCGAGATCGCGGCCGAAGGAACCGGCCACGGCAGCCACCGCGGGCGCGCTGCGGCGGTGGCGTCTTCCGGCGAGCATGACCTGAATCCTTCCCGGAAGGCCTGCCGGCCACTACGGCCCGAGGGCCAAAGATCGGCCCGCGGCAATCGACAGCCGGTCCACCACGATAGGTTCTGAGCATGGGACTTATAGAGGGGGAGCGCAGCGTGGAGATCGACGCGCCGATCGAACGTTGCTATGAGATCGCCGCCGATGTCGGGAACGCCGCCGAGTGGCAGGGCTCCCTGCGCGACGTGGAGGTACTCGAGCGCGACTCCGAGAAGCGGGCGCTGCTGGTGGAGACCGAGTCCGACGCCAAGGTGAAGACGGTGAAGGCAACCCTGCGCTTCTCGTACGACCCTCCCGAGCGCATCGACTGGGTCCAGGAGAAGGGCGACACCAAGTCGCTGGAGGGCTACTGGGTCTTCGAGGATCTGGGATCAGGGCGCACGGGCGCCACCTACGGGTTGGTGGCCGACCCCGGACGGATGCTCGGCATGCTCCTCCGCGGGCCCGCGGAGGGCAAGGTGCGCGACTTCCTGCTGGGGGGCGCCGCCGAGGGCCTGAAGGCGCGAGCCGAAGCGTCCTGACGCTCGCGCGGCGCGCCTATTCTCCGCGGCCGTCACGCTCCAGCTGGGCGCGTAGCCGTTGCCCGTCGGGTTTGCGGGGGTGGCGGGCGGAAAACCCACAGATGAGGCCGTCAAGGAGGCCGACGTCCCCCGACTGAAGGAGATCGATGAGCCGCGACGCCAACATCGCAGCACAGGAGAAGCTGGCTGAGGGAATCAACGCGGGCAACACCGCGGTGGTGCACGAGGTGTTCGCGGAGAACGTGGTCGACCA
>JACCUE010000249.1 GCA_013812005.1 Thermoleophilaceae bacterium | reverse complement strand
TCGCCGGGGTCGGCGTCCAGGTCCCCGCTCGGCGCGGTGAAGGGATGGTGGAGGGCGTCATAGCGGCGCTCGTCGGAGTTCCAGTCGAACATGGGGAAGTCCGTGACCCACAGCAGGTCATGTCCCTCCCGCGGCACGCCGACGTCGAGACGCAGCTCGCCGAGCACCCGCGCGGCGGTGGCGGGCTTGTCGGCGACCACGAGGATCGCGTCTCCAACCTCGGCGCCGGTGGCGGTTATCAGGCCCGCGATCTCCTCCTCCGCAAGGAACTTGGCCACAGGGGAGCGCCATCCGTCCGGCTCGACCACGCCCCACACAAGGCCCTTGGCGCCCAGCGACTGGGCCTTCTCGGTGAGCGCGTCGAAGCGGCTGCGCGGGAACTCCCCGCCCACGCTCAGCCCCCGCACCACCCCTCCGCCGGCCAGGGCCCCGGCGAACACCTTGAACTCCGAGGAGGCGAAGACCTCGCCGAGGTCGGCGATCTCGATCGGGATGCGGCGATCGGGGCGGTCGGTGCCGTAGCGCAGCAGCGCCTCGTCGTAGGGAACGCGCTCGATCGGGCCCTCCAGCTCGATGTCTCCCAGCGCAAGCACCTCTCCCATCAAGGCATCACAGACCGCCATCACGTCGTCCTCTTCCACAAAGGACATCTCGACGTCGAGCTGCGTGAACTCCGGCTGGCGGTCGGCGCGGAAATCCTCGTCGCGAAAGCAGCGCACGATCTGGAAGTAGCGCTCCAGCCCGCCCATCATCAGCAGCTGCTTGAACAGCTGGGGCGACTGGGGCAGCGCGTACCAGGTGCCCGGTTGGCGGCGGTTGGGCACCAGGTAGTCCCTCGCCCCCTCGGGGGTCGAGCGCGTGAGCATCGGCGTCTCCACTTCGAGGAACCCCGCCTCCTCGAAGTGGCGCCGGATCGTCGAGGTCACGCGGTGGCGCAGCACGATCGCCTCGGCCATCCGCGCCTTGCGCAGGTCGAGGTAGCGGTAGCGCAGCCGCAGCTCCTCGCTCACCGGCTCGTCCTCGTCGATCTGAAACGGCGGCGTCTGCGCGTCGGCGAGCAGATCGAACGAGGCCACCTCGAGCTCCACCTCGCCGGTGGGCAGGTCGGGGTTCACCGTGCCCTGCTCGCGCTCCACGAGCTTGCCGGAGACGCTGATCACGTCCTCCGCGCGCAGGCTCTTGGCGTTCTCGTGCGCTGCGGCGGCGTGCTCGGGGTGGAAGACCAGCTGCAATATGCCCTCCCGGTCGCGCAGGTCGATAAAGATCAGGCCGCCGTGGTCGCGCCGGCGGTGCACCCAGCCGGCCACCCTCAGCTCCCCGCCGGCTTGCTCGCGGCGGGCCTCGCCGGCCCACGCGGTGCGGAAGCGGTTGTTGAACGTGTCGGTCATCCGGAGACCGCTGCGCCGGCCACCACGGCGATCGCCTCACGGGCGTCCGCCACCTGTACCTGCTCACCCGTGCTCATGTCCTTCACCTCGATCTCGTCGCCCACGATCACCACGGCGGACGCGTCCAGCCGGTCCGCGTGCTTCATCTGGCCCTTCATCGAGCGGCCGGCCTGCTCGACCTGTGCGCCGAGCCCCGCCCCTCTCAGCTCGCGCGCGAGGGCGAAGGCGGTCCGGCGGTGGGCCTCGGTGGCGATCGCCACGTACACCGGTCTCTCGGACGGCAGGTTCGCGCCGCCGGCCAGCAGGATTCGCTCGACGCCGGCGGCCCAGCCCACCCCGGGGGTCGCCGGGCCGCCGAGCTGCTCGACCAGGCCGTCGTAGCGACCACCACCCCCCACCCCGCTCTGCGCGCCCAGAGAAGGGCTCTCGAACTCGAACACCGTGCGCGTGTAGTAGTCGAGGCCCCTGACCAGTGTGGGATCGAGCTCATAGCTCACCCCGGCGTCTTCGAGCAGAGCCCGCACCTCGGCGAAGTGCTCGGCGTCCTCGGGCTCGAGGCGATCGATCAGCCGTGGCGCATCGGCCATCACCGCGCGCGTGCCCTCGTGGTCGGAGTCGAACGCGCGCAGCGGGTTGGTCGCAATGCGGCCACGCACGTCCTCCGACAGCTCGGACTCGCGGTGGCGCAGGTGGGCGCGCAGCTCCTCGCCGTAGGCCTCGCGGGCGCCGGCGTTGCCGAGGCTCGACAGCCGCAGGCGGCTCTCGACCCCCGAGCGTTCCAGCAGTTCGTGCAGGAGGAGGATCAGCTCCGCATCGAGCGAGGGATCATCCGACCCCAGCGCCTCGGCTCCGATCTGCGCGAACTGGCGGAAGCGGCCGGCCTGGGGCGCCTCGTGGCGGAAGAAGGGTCCCCAGTAGCGCAGCTTGACGGGCTGAGGGCGCTTGTGCATGCCGTGCTCGGTGTAGGCGCGGCAGGCGCCCGCGGTGCCCTCTGGCCGCAGGGTCAGCGACCGCCCCCCCTTGTCCTCGAAGGTGAACATCTCCTTCTGCACGATGTCGGTCGAGGCGCCCACCCCGCGCGCGAACAGGTCCGTGTCCTCGAAGATCGGGGACTCGAAAGCGCCGTAGCCCGCGCGTCCGAGCAGGTCATCCGCCACAGCACGCAGGGAGTCGCGGCGGCGGCCGTCCGGAGGCAGGATGTCGAAGGTGCCCTTCGGGGCCTGCAGCTTGGCGGGGCCCATCCCCTACCGAGCCAGCTCGGCCAGGAACGGATTGCTCGCGCGCTCGGCGCCGAGCGTCGTGACGCCCATGTGACCTGGATACACGGTCGTCTCCGGCGGCAGCTTGTCCATCAGCGTGCCGATCGAGCCCAGCAGCGTCGGCCAATCGCCACCGGGCAGCTCGACACGCCCCACGGAGCCCTGGAACAGCACGTCGCCCGAGAAGATTGCGGCCTCGTGGGGAGGCGCGCAGCCGGAACGTTGTTCCGGCGAGCACCGCACCGGTGTTTCTCCCGCGATCGAGTAGGTCACGTGACCGGGACTGTGGCCCGGGGTGAACAGCACGTCGATCTCGAAGCCCGCCAGCGACAGCCGCTCCCCTCCGGAGACGGTGTGCTCCGCATCCCAGCTCTCATACGGGCCGAACTCCGCCCACGGCACGTAGGAGTTGATGTCCGAGAGCACCGGTTTCTCGAGCTCGGGCACCCACACTGCGGCGCCCGTGGCCTTCGCCACCGGCGCCACCGCCCCCACGTGATCGAAGTGGGTGTGTGTGAGCAGGATGGCCTCCAGCTGGACCCCCAGCTCGTCGATTGCCCCGAGCAGCCGCGGGGCCTCCTCACCGGGGTCGACGATCACCGCCCGGTCGGAGCCGTCGCGGCGGAACAGGTAGCAGTTCTCCTGCACCATCCCGACGGTGAACATGCGCACGTCCATGGGGTCGGAGCCTAACTCTGACGGCGCCGGCGAAAGTTGTAGATCGCCCGGTCGGTCACGTAGCCGAGCGGGATGTAGAGCAGGAACATGAACAGCAGCAGCGGCGCCGCGCGTTGGGGCTCGTAGCCGAAGGCGAGGATCATCAGGGCGCCGAACACGATCGCCGCGATCGCCGCCCGGTTGATCGACCCGCGCCAGGTGGGCTCGCGATCGATCCGCGCCACGCGGCGTTCACGGGCGATCTTCTTGGCGTCGTCGCGCGTGCGGGGCTGGCCGGTCCTCCCGGCGCGTTCGATGGTGCCCGCGGGCGTGCCACGGTGCTTGCGCCGGCGCTTCTTCTTGGTCTGGGCCATGCCTAACGGCGCCCCGGGGCGGTCATTCGCCTGAGCGTAACGCGTTCTCGATCACGTGCCGCTCGGGCGCGAAGCCGCGCAGGGCGACATCGGCCGGGAACCCCTCCAGGGCCGCCTCGGGCGCCAGCCCCACCAGCTCGGCCTCGGCAACCTCCGCCCGCCGGCTCACCGCTTCGACGACGGCCCGCAGCGGGGTGGCCAGGTGATCGTGGACGTTGGTGGACACCTGGGCGCGCCCCCGTGCGCCCAGGTACAGCCCCATCGCACGCACGCCCGGCAGGCCGCCGCCCGACTCACGGATCTCCGCCGCGATGCGCCGGGCCAGCTCGAGATCGTCGCTGACCAGGTCCACGTTGAACGCGATCAGCGGCGCCCGCGCGGCGGCCAGCACGACGCCGGCAGCCCGATGCGCGCGGCGGGGGCCGAAGTCCGGGACCACCTCGCCCACCTCGATCCGCCGGGCCAGTCCGGCGGCCCCTCCCCGGCGCAGCCCCGCACGCTCGCGGTGCTCGGGCTGCGTGGCCAGCTCGCCATAGAGCACCACGGGCAGATCGAGCTCTGAGCCGATGCGCGCCGCGGCGGTGAGAACCTCGGCGCAGGCCGGCCCGCGCCGGGCACCGTCGAGGTAGACCACCGGCATCACATCGAGCGCTCCCACGAAGGGGTGCAGCCCCTCGTGGCGGCGGAGGTCTATGGCTGCAAGAGCCGCGGCTGCGCCCGCCACGAGGCCGTCCGACAGGGCCCCCTGCTCGGCGGCGAGCGTGTACACCGACCGGCCGTGATCGGCGTCGGTATGCAGGTCGAGCACGCGGGCCGGGGAGAACGCGTTGCGAAGCGCCTCGAGGGTCCTTGTGTCGCGGCCCTCGCTCACATTCGGGACCGCCATCAACATGCCTGAATCCGCTTTCACCCGGCCCCATGTTCGCCTATGGCGCGGACTATGCTCGCGGGACGGCTCCGTAGCTCAGCGGTT
>JACCUE010000242.1 GCA_013812005.1 Thermoleophilaceae bacterium | reverse complement strand
AGCTGGCACGCGCCGAGCACGTAGAGCACGGGGCGGGTGATCGAATGATCCGCCTCGGACATCAGGTGCCGGCGGACGGTGCGGCCATCCTCGAAGAAGCGCCCGAGCGGGGGGCGCCGCAGAAGCGGTAACGCGAGTGGCGGGTAGCGCCGGCAGGACAGCTGGAGCTCGCCGTCGACAGAGACGAGCCGCGGACCGATCAACCCCCACCCAGGGTTGGCATCGAGCGCCGCGACCATGGCGGGCAAGGCACCCGGCGTCAACTCGGCGTCGCTGTCGAGGAACATGGTCAGGCGCCCATTCGCGCGGCGGAGCCCGTGATCGCGGGCGGCCACGCCGACATTCGCTGCCAGCTCAACGATCGCCACCTCCGGGTGGTGCGCATGCACCCAGTCGACGGTGTCGTCGGTCGAAGCGTTGTCGACCAGGATCACCTCCGTGCCCACCCCCGCGTGGTCGGCGATCGACCGAAAGCAGCGCTCGAGCTCGAGTCGCACCGAATGGGCCACGACGACGATCGTCACGTCAATCGTCAAGCCGACTCCACCGCGCTCATCCTGAGCCCTGCGCCATCAAGCGATGACTGGTCGCGCGACTCGAAGAAGAGGATCAGGCCGATCACGAACGCCAGAGAGATGGCGATGACGGCGAGCCAGTAGAGGACCTTCAAGACCATGGGGACGGAGGCCGAAGCTACACACTCGCCAACGGGGCCGTCGGCGGGGCCGCTCCGGCTAACCGACGTCTCGAGTGGGCGCAGGCACCCGTTCCGGGCCGTTCGTCACAGACGGCGCACGCCTGCCCGAGACGTCGTTGAAGACGTGGGTAACCGTCTTCAGGGCGATCTTGACGTCAAGCCACAGCGACCAATTCTCGATGTAGTAGTTGTCCCACTCCACTCGGTCTTGAAGCGACGTATCGCCACGCAACCCGCTCACCTGCGCCCAACCGGTCATGCCGGACTTCACGCGATGTCGATCGCCGTAGCGGTAGATCACCTCCTCGAACTTCTCGACGTAGTGGATGCGCTCGGGGCGAGGGCCGATAAGGGACATCTGCCCGACCAACACGTTCCAGAGCTGCGGTAGCTCGTCGAGGGAGGAGCGGCGCAGGAAGCGCCCCAGTGGCGTGCGGCGATCGCTCTCGATCGCCGGCACCTCCCTGAGCCCCTTTCTTGAGTTGCGGGCCACCATCTCCTCCGCCCAGCGGGCGTCGGCCTCACCCGACTGCCCTGGGCTGCCGGCCATGGTGCGGAACTTCCACATCGCGAAGTGCTGGCCGTCGCGTCCGACGCGGTGCTGCGCGAAGAAGATGGGGCCGCCCATCGAGAGCCTTATCGCGATGGCGATCGCGGCCATCAGGGGGAACAACAGCGCGAGCGTGATGGCGGCCACGACCCGATCCAAGCTGTACTTCAAGGCCAGGCCGAGGCCGCTGGTCTCAGGCGCACTCAGCGAGACGAGCGGGAGACCTCCAAGCCGGTCGACCGTGGCGCGGTTACCCTCCACCTCGAACAGCCTGGGCACGAGCGACACGGACACGCCGAGCTCCCAGCAACGCCGCACCAGGCCGAGCATCAGTTGGTGTGAGGCCATCGAGAAGCCGACGATCAAGTGCTCGATATTGTGCTCTGCCACGATCCGATCGAGATCGGGCGGGCCCCCCAGCACCGGCAGCACCGGCGGCTCACCTGGCGTGTCGAGCGGATCGTCATCGATGAAGCCCGCCGGCCATAGCCCGTGGTCGGGCTCGCTCAGCAGGCGCTGGGCGGTCAGGTTGCCGACCTTTCCCGCCCCGAGGATCAGGGTCGGGCGGCGGATCTGGCCCTCGAGGAGCCCGCGTGAGAGAGCGGACGAGGCGCCGATCCGGCCGGCGGCGACGAATGCGAAGGCGTAGGCCGCCAAAGTCGCTGTCTCGTTGGCTACGACGCCTTCGCCCGTGAGCAAGACGCGAATCGAGATGACCCCCATCGCAGCCATGAGGGTCGCGAACAAGACCCGCCGGACATCGTCGAGCAGGCGGATCTGAAGGCGCCCGGAATAGGCAGCGCGATTTCCCAGCACCGCGATCACCGCCAGCCCGAAGACGGCCGACCACAGCACGGACGGCATTCCCGCGTGGGCTGCCGGGAACAGCGCAAGGGCACCTGCCGCCCCGGCCAGCATCGCGAGATCCATTGCCAGAAAGGCGAGCGGTGAGCGCAGAAGCCTTGAATCGCGGGCCCGGTGACCGCCAACGACCGGCGACGGCGCAAGCGCCAGCCCGTCCTCCGCGGGAGGCCCCGCAGGCTGGATTGTCGTGTGGGCTTCCATGCTCTGTAGCGGTTCCTCGACCGGAATCGGATTCCCCTTGAGCGCTAACGCAGCCGAGGGGTCGAAGGTTCGCTATTTCCTTCCACGGATTACCCCGAATCGCGCTGGACCAGCCGAACGGGGCAGGCCCGCCCCAGAGGTTCTGCTACTCGGCCAGCTCGCCGCGGAGCTTGCGAAGCGCCCGGTAGACGCGGCCCTCCAC
>JACCUE010000235.1 GCA_013812005.1 Thermoleophilaceae bacterium | reverse complement strand
GCCCCGCGTAGGCTGTGTGGGTGCTGCGCTACCGGTTCCTGTTCGAGCAGATGGTGCGCCGTGAGCTGCGCCAGAAGTACAAGGGGTCGGCGCTCGGGGTGCTCTGGTATCTGATCAACCCGCTGGTCTTGATGGGCGCCTACGCACTGGTGTTCTCGGTACTCCTGAGGGTGGCCGACATCCCGGACTACCCGCTGTTCCTGCTGGTGGGGCTGATCGTATGGGTGTTCTTCGCGCAGGCGCTGCTGGCGGCGGCGCCGAGCCTCGTGCAGAACGCGGCGCTCGTGCGCAAGGTGCGCTTCCCGCGCGAGGCGATTCCGGCTTCGGTGGCGACGGTCCAGCTGATCACCTTCCTCGTGATGCTCGCGATCGCCACGCCGGTCGCCCTTGCGGTGCGAGGGACCTTCGAGCCCGCGCTGCTGCTGCTAGTGCCGATCGTGGCGCTGCTGTTCTGCTTCGTGCTCGGGCTGTCGCTGGCCGTCAGCGTGCTGCACGCGCACTACCGCGACGTCGAGCCGGTGCTCGGAGCCGCGCTGCTGCCGTGGTTCTTCGTCACGCCGATCTTCCTGCGGGTGGAGGAGCTGCCCGGCGTGGACGACCGCCAGTGGCTCGGGGACCTGCTGCAGTGGGCCAATCCGATCGCGCCGTTCGTGGACGCCGTGCGCCAGGTGCTCTACGCCGGCAGCTCGCCGGGCGCCGGCCACCTGGCCTACATCGCGGTGGCGGGGGTGATGGCGCTGGGCGGGGGGATCCTGCTGTTTCGGCGGATGGAGCGCGATCTGGCGGTGATGCTGTGAGCGCCGCTCTCGCCCCGGGCGAGATCGTGCTCGAGAAGGCCACGCGCACCTTCCGCGTACGCCGGGACCGCAGCCGCACCCTGAAGGAGCTGGTGGTACGGCGAGGTTCCGGGGCCACCCACGCCGCGGTGCAGGCACTGCGCGAGGTCAGCCTGCGGATCGGTCCGGGCGAGGCTGTCGGCCTGGTCGGGCGCAACGGCGCCGGCAAGTCCTCCACCCTGGCCTGCCTGGCGGGAATCGTGCCGCTGGACTCCGGGCGGGCGCAGTGCGGCGGTCGCGTGATCACCCTGCTCGAGCTGGGCGCCGGCTTCGGCCCGGATTTCTCGGGCCGAGAGAACATCTACCTCAACGGCGCCCTGCACGGCTTCGGGCGAGAGGAGATCGCGGAGCGGATCGAGGACATCGTCGCCTTCTCCGAGCTGGGCGAGTTCATCGACCTGCCGGTCAAGGTCTACAGCTCGGGCATGTTCCTGCGCCTGGGCTTCTCGATCGCCGCCCACCTCGACGCCGACGTGATGCTGATCGACGAGATCCTGGCTGTGGGAGACGAGTCCTTCCAGCGCAAGTGCTTCGCGCGCATCGCGCAGCGAATGGAGGCCGGCGCCACGCTGGTGCTGGTGTCGCACGACCCGGGTGCGATCGAGCGGGTGTGCCGGCGGGTGGTCGTGCTCGACGGCGGACGGGTGACCTTCGACGGCGAGGTGACCGAGGGGCTGCTGCACTACCACCGCCTGCTGGGCACCGAGGACGGCGCTTCGCGCAGCTCGAGGCCGGCCGGCGGCGGACCTGCGCTGGAGGTAGCGGAGCTGGAGCTGCTCGATGCCGACGGGCGCCCGCGCAGCGCCTACCGGCCGGGCGAGGCGCTGGCCGTGCGCATGCGTCTTCGTGCCCGGTCGGAGGCCGAGCGCGCGGTGGCCGCGCTCGAGGTGCGCTCCGAGCGCGGCGAGCTGTGCTTTCGCACCGACACGGCGCTCGGCACGGTGGAGGGCGAGATCGAGGTCTCCTTCGAGGTGCCGCGGCTCGCGCTGCTGGAAGGCTCCTACGACGTCGCCGTCGGCGCTCACGCCCAGGACGCGCCCGCGGGCCGGCTGCTGGACCGTCTCACCCGTCTGGTGGTAAGCAGGGCCGAGGGCGGCGAGGGGATCGCCGACCTGCGCGGCAGCTGGACGGTGGCCGGGCGGAGCACCCAGGAGGAGGCGCTGCGGTGACGGGCCCCGAGGAGGCGATCGAGACCGCGCGCGAGCGCGCGGCGCAGCGGCAGGCCCGGGCGGGGGACATCGGCGACGAGCCCGCCGGCCTCGAGGCCTCCATCACCGCCGAGCGGCCCAGCCTGGAGTTGCTGAGCGAGTGGTCGGTGATCGAGGTCGACAGCTCAGACATCTACTCCACGCGCCGAGCGGGCGCCCCGATCACGGCCCTCAAGCACCTGCTGCTGCGCCTGCTCGGCCAGTACCACCGCCAGCTCGAGGCGCGCCAGACACGCTTCAACATCGCCCTGCTCTCCCACTTCCGTGATCTCGAGGAGCGGGTGGCGCGCCTCGAGAGCCAAGCCCAGCGCCCCGAGACACCGAGCCGGCCGGCGCCGGGCGATTGACCCGCGTCCACCAGGCGCTGTCGGGTGTCGGGCCCTACGACGCCGTGAGCACCCAGGCGCAGGCCTGGCGCGAGCTGCTCGGGAGCTGGGGGATGGAGGGGGAGGTCTACGCCGACTCGATCGATCCGCGAACGGGCGATGGCGTGCGCCCGCTGCGCGAGCTCGATCCCGATCCCGGCGACCTCGTGGTGATCCGCTACTCGGCCTACGCGCCGAGCCTGCGGCCGCTGTTGGCCCTCGACCGCCGCAAGCTGCTCGTGTACCACAACGTGACGCCCCCCAGGTACCTCTGGAACCACCATCCAGGCGTGGCGGTGGCGTGTGCGCTCGGGCGCGATCAGCTGCCCCGCTATGCGCGCGCGGTGGACGTGGCCGCGGCGGACTCGCTGTTCAACGCCTCTGAGCTCGAGCTGGCGGGCGCCAGCGAGCCCCGGGTGGTCCCGATCCTGTTCGAGCCCGACCGCCTGCTCGAGCAAGGGCCCGAGCCGGAGGGCGATGGCCCCCTGGTGCTCGTGGTTGGCCGGCTCGTCCCGAACAAGCGCCACGACCTGGCGATCGCCGCCTTCGCCTCCTATCAGCGCGAGCTGGCGCCCGACGCCCGCCTGATGCTCGTCGGCGAGCCGCTGT
>JACCUE010000226.1 GCA_013812005.1 Thermoleophilaceae bacterium | reverse complement strand
AGCTGCGCCCGCCGGCGGCGTGGACGGCGTTCAGGACCTCGACCCAGCGTACGGGCGACACGAGCGCCTTCGCCAGGCAGTCGCGGGGGTCGTCGTCGAAGGGGGCGGCCGTGACGCACGAGTACACCGGAGCGCGTGGCGGTCGCACCTCGATCTCCCGAAGCGCCGCCAGGAAAGGCTCCACGACGTGCTCGAGCAGGGGGGAGTGAAAAGCGCCGGCGACCGCCAGCCGCTTCGCCCGCAGACCCGACTCGCTCCCCTCGGCTTCGGCCTCGGCCGCCTCGATCCCGGCGAGGGGCCCGGAGAGGACGATCTGCTTCGGCGCGTTGTCGTTGGCGACCACGAGGTCGTGTCGCTCGGCCAGAGCCTCGGCCTCGCTGCGCCCGGCGCGCACGGCCAGCATGCCGCCCGGACTCTCGACCGCCGCGCGGTCCATCAGCCGCCCGCGCTCGGCGACGATCTGGAGCCCGTCTTCCTCGCTTAGGGCGCCGGCCGCCACGAGCGCGGTGATCTCGCCGAGCGAGTGGCCCGCGTAGAGATCGGCGTCGGGGCGCCCGAGGCGCTCGAGCCCGGCGATGGCGGCGCAGAAGATGGCGGGCTGCGCGAACCGAGTGCCATCCGCTACCCGGGCGAAGGGATCCTCGCCCACGACGGCGGTGGCGCGCTCGGCCAAGTCCGGACGCTGCTTGGCGACCGTCTCGGCCATGTCGGGCTCCTGGCTGCCCTGGCCGGGAAACAGAAGTACAGATTTGCTCATGTCCAGTTCCTACCCGTTTGCGCGTCCGTTGCTGGGGTCGGGCGCCGCGATACCCCCCGCCTGGGGGGTCAGCCCGAGGCGCTCAGCGCGTTGCACCGCCTCGGCCCGGTTGCGCACGTCAAGCTTGGTACGGCACACCGTTCAGGGCAGTGAGCCGAGCGGTGCGAGCGCTTCGACCGTCGCAGCGAGGTCGGTGTGGGCGGCGAGGCGCTCGAAGTCGGCGTCGTAGTGCAGGATCGACGCTCCGTGGTCTTCGGCGATTGCGGCGATGAGGTAGTCGAGAGGCGGAACGCCGAGCTGCTGGTGCGCGGTGCGGAGCTGCTGTTGGAGGTCGGCGGCGCGGCGCTCCGCGCGCTCGCTCACCCAGAGCCACGGCAGCTCCCCGGGATCGGCGGGCGGAAGGTCGCGACCGGCTCGCGTCTCGAGCAGCAGCAGGGTGCTCGCGGCGACGATGCCTCGCGCGATCCAGTCGGCCACCTCACGGCGGCGCTCTGCGTCGAGCTGCGAGCTGCCCAGTCGCCAGAACGCGCTGGCGTCGAGCAGCACCAGGGCGCTGCTCATGGGCGCCGGCCGACGTGGCGGATGCGGCGGATCTCGTCGAAGTCCGGCTCAGGACCCGCGGACAGCCGATCAACAAACGTCGCGAGTGCCCGCGCGCGGGCTCGATCGTGTGCCTCGAGTTCGCGAAGCGTTGCCTGCGCGCCTCGCATGACAAGCTCGGCCAGCGTCGGGGCGTGGGCGCCAAGTCGTGAGCGAAGCGGCTCGAGCGCTGCGGCGAGCGCCGGGGTCTCAGTGATCGAGTGCCGCGGGTGAGACGTCGGCATCGACCGAGTGTAGCACCGTGCAGCACCTAACGAGGCGGAGCGAGTTGATACGTGAGGTAGCGCACCGGCAGGAGCCATCGCTCGAGTCGAAGCGATAGCGCGCCGACCGAGTTCGCACGCGTTCACTCACGTGGTCAGCCCGAGGCGCTCAGCGCGTTGCACCGCCTCGGCCCGGTTGCGCACGTCGAGCTTGCGGTAGAGGGCGCTCGTGTGCTCCTTGACGGTGTGCGGGGAGAGGTGCAGCTGCGCCGCGATCTCGCGATTCGTCGCGCCGGAAGCCATCAGGCCGAGCACTTCGCGCTCGCGGTCGGTCAGCGGCGCCGCCGGCTGCTCGGCGCGTGGGGCGAACACGGTCTGCCCGTTGCCGACCCTGCGCACGGCCCTGGTGATGTCGCGCGCCGGCCAGTCCTTGGGCACGAACCCCGACGCGCCCGCGGTCTTGGCCGCCTCGGGCGAGATCCAGCCCGCGCCCGAGATGAGCAGCACCCGCGTGCGCGGTGAGTCGCGCCGCAGCGCCTCGCACAGCTCGGCCCCGGACTGCTCGCCGAGGAACAGGTCCACGAGCGCGACATGCGGGTCGTAGCGGGCGGCCAGCTCGAGCGCCTCCTCGCTGGTGCG
>JACCUE010000207.1 GCA_013812005.1 Thermoleophilaceae bacterium | reverse complement strand
AAGGACGCCCGGGCCGCCCTCGCGGGCGCCCCCGCTCCGCTCGCCGCGCTTCACGACCAGGGCAACCGGCTGCTCGACGGCGGGGCCGAGGCCTTCGAGCAGCGGCTCTCCGTCCTGAAGGGCTACCCGGTTGTGGTGAACATGTGGGGATCGTGGTGCGCCCCCTGCCGGGCCGAGTTCCCGTACTTCCAGAGCCAGGCGATCAAACGCGGAAAGAAAGTGGCCTTCCTCGGGGTGGATGGCCAGGATTCGGACGCCGAGGCGGAGGAGTTCCTGGAGGAGTACCCGGTGGCCTATCCGAGCTACACGGATCCCGACCTGAAGATTGCCGAGGTGATCAAGGCCGTCGGACCGTTCCCCGCGACCGTCTTCTATGACCGCAGCGGCGAGATCGTCCATCTCAAGCAGGGCGGATACGCCGACGAGCGGGCGCTGGCGCAGGACATCGGTCGTTACGCTCGCTGAATCGCGACGCTGGTTTGCAACCCCCCGGAGGCGCGCCCGGTCCGCACGCAGGCCGAGATGGACGCCGCCATAGAGCTGCGGCGGGTGGTGTTCTGCGAGGAGCAGGGCGTGGCGCTCGATGCTGAACGCGATGGGCGCGATCCCGAGGCGCTGCACTTGGTCGCGCTCGATCGCGGGCGCGTGGTCGGCACCTGCCGCCTGCTGATCGGCGGTGACGCCGCGCGGCTCGGCCGGATGGCGGTAGCCGTGGAGAAGCGCGGTGCCGGAGTGGGCGGCGCCCTGCTCGGCGAGGCCGACCGTGCCGCGGCCGCCGCCGGCAACCGGCTGATCCGCCTGCACGCACAGACCTATGCGCGCGGGGTGTACGACCGCGCGGGCTACGAGGTGCGTGGAGAGCCCTTCATGGAGGAGGGCATCGAGCACGTCGCGATGCAGAAGCGCGTTGCCTGAGATCCGTATCGATCCCGTCTCGGGCCAGCGAGTGATCGTGGCAGCCGAGCGCGCCGAGCGCCCCGGCGCCTGGTTTGACGTGAGCCCGAGGCCCCCGGTCGACCCGGACACGGACCCCTTCCGCGACGGGCACGAGGACCGCACTCCGCCCGAGGTCTACGCCCTGCGCGCCAACGGCGGGCCGGCGGACTCGCCGGGGTGGCAGGTGCGGGTGGTGCCCAACCTCTACCCGGCGCTGGAGCCCGGACAGGCGGACACGGGCGATCCACTGGAGACGGGGCGCGGCGAGCCCGATCTGTTCGCCACCCGCACCGCCAGCGGCGTCCACGAGGTGGTGATCAACGGCCCGGAGCCGGTGTCCTCGCTCCATGACCTCGGTCCGGAGGGCCTGACGACGGCCATGGGCGTGTGGCGCGAACGGATCCGCACCCATACGGGGTCCGCCTACGTGCACGTGATCGTGAACGAGGGTCGGCAGGCCGGCGCATCGCTGCCGCACACACACACGCAGATCTACGCGCTGCCCTTCGTCCCCTCCGTGGTGGCGCGCGAGCGCGAGCGGTTCACCGCCTACCGTGACCGCACGCAGGGCCGCAACCTCCTGGCCGATGTGCTTCAGGAAGAGGTGCGCCGCCGCGACCGCCTCGTGGCGGTGGACTCCGAGGCAGTGGCCATCTGTCCGTTTGCCTCCCGGGGCCCCTTCCACGTGCAGATCCTTCCCCGCAAGCCACGGGCGCGGTTCGAGGACGACGGGCCGCTGGGCGCGGAGCTGTTGCACGACGTGCTCGGTCGCCTCGAGTCCGTGCTCGGGGCGCTGCCGCCGTTGAACATGTGGGTCCGCACGGCCCCACCCGGCTCGGCGGCGTTTTGCTGGCGGATCGAGCTGGTGCCGCGCCTGGCGCAGCAGGCCGGTCTCGAGCTGGGAGCCGGCGTCGAGCTGTGCGCCTTCGCCCCGGAGCGCGGGGCCGAGCTGCTGCGCGCCGCCCGCACGTGATCGGAATCGCCGCCGTGATAGCGACCGCGACCGCGGTCGGATTCGGCGTGGAGCACCGGCTGGGCGAGCGCGCCGAGGCCATAGCCAAGAAGATCCTGTGGCTGATGCTGTGGGTGCTGTTGCCCCCGGTGGTCTTCTTCAACATCGCGACGCTCGAGCTGACGGCGGACATTGGCGCAGGGATCGGCTTCGCCTACGCGGCGCTGCTGGTCGTGCTGGGGGCCGCCTACGTCGTGGGCACTTATGTCCTGCGCCTGCCGCGGCCGGCGGTCGGCGCGCTCATGGTGGTCTCGGCGCTGGCCAACACGGGCTACCTCGGCCTGCCCTTCAGCGCTGCTCTGTTCGGCCTCGACGAGCTGCCCAGCGCCATCGCCTACGACATCGTGGTGTCCACGATCGCGCTCGTCACGATCGGCTTCTCGATCGGCGCGGCCTTCGGCACGGTGGCCGAGCGTCCGCGCGAGCGCGCCGTTGCCTTCTTCTCGCGCAACCCGGCACTCTGGGCCTTTGCGGCCGCCCTGATCGCACCCGCAGTACTGACGCCCGACTGGGCGGTCGACGCCTCCCAGGCCGTGGTCTTCGGGATCCTGCCCCTCGGCTTCTTCGTCGTGGGGGTCACGCTGGCGGCCGAGGCGGACGAGGGTGGGCTGCGCTTCCCGCCGCCGTTCACCCGGTCGGTCGGGGCGGCGGTCGGGCTGCGTCTGCTGCTGGCCCCGGCGATCATGCTCGCGCTCTCGCAGGGCGTGCACGACGTGCCCGAGTCCTACCTCTCCCAGGCGGGGATGGCGAGCGCGATCAACGGTCTGGTGATCGCGCACGAGTACGGGCTCGATCGCGCGCTGGTGGCGTCGGTGATCGCCTGGTCCACGGCGATCGTGGTGGGCGGCGGTCTGGTGCTCGCGCTGGTGTAGCTTCCCGGCGCATGCCGCCGGCCGAACGCCCCCTGCCCAGTCACGCCGCCGAGCCGCCTCAGGAGCCGCTTCCCTATGGCCGCTGGGGCGAGGCTCTCGGCGACCACTTCAAGGCCGCGGCCGCCGGCATCAAGACGGACGAGGAGCTGGGCGACGCGGGTGAGATCACGTGGTTTCCCGACCGCACCTGGGGCGGGCGCACCTACGTACCGGGCACCGCCCCGACCTCGGAGGGCTTCGAGCTGTTCGGCTATGTGTCCTACACGCGCGAGCACGAGGGCGCGCAGGCCGCCGACTTCGCGGCCGTGGTCGACTACACCGACGAGACGGCCGAGGCCAATCCGGACTGGACCCTGGACCTCTCCGACCAGGAGATCGGCCACTGGCGCGGACCCGAGGCCCGGCGGGGGGTGATCACCCTCGTATGGGGCGTGTCGCAGGTGACCAACGGCGCGGTGGCCACCACCGAGCTGGGACCCACCACCACGGACCAGTGCCTGCTGGTCGAGGACCGCTTCACCCTCGTCTCGCTCGACGACTACACCGGTGACTACGTCGAGGTGCGCCTGTTTGCCCAGCGCGGCGCCGAGCTCGCGCGCGAGTCGCTGTACGAAGACGAGGACTAGGGC
>JACCUE010000170.1 GCA_013812005.1 Thermoleophilaceae bacterium | reverse complement strand
CCCCCCAGAGCGTGGCCTCGAGCGGCCGCTCGGTCTCGGGCGTGTCGCCAAGACCCTCGGCCACGTGGAGGGCCGGGTAGGTCACCACCAGTGCGCCCTCGCGCACGTAGACGGGGATGTGGCCGAGTGGGGCTTCGGCCACCACCTCGCCGCCACCCTCGTGGCGCTCGCCGCTCCAGAGATCGATCCAGCGCCCGCGCGGCAGCGGGACCTCGCGCTCGCGGGCGCCCTCCTCGAGCACCGGCGCCACCCATAGCGAGGGGCCGTAGCCGTAAGCGTCGGCCACCGAGAAGCCGCGTGGGTCGGACGGGTCCATGAGGCACAGAGGGCGCACCACCGGCAAGCCGCAGCGCGCCGCCGTGGCAGCCGCGGCACGCACGTAGGGCACGAGGCGCTCGTGCAACAGGACCGCCCGGCGGTAAATGTCGAGTGTCTCGGAGTCATACGTCCAAGCCTCCTGGGGGAAGCGCCCGTGCGCCTGCATGAGGGGGGTGAAGCACCCGAACCAGGCCCACCGCAGCAGCAGCTCCTTCGGGCACCGGTCCACCAGCCGCTCGCCCAGATACCCGCCCACGTCGTGGGACCAGTTGGAGAAGCCGCTGGCGGCGGCGGTGAGCGTTGCGGCCACCAGTGTGCGCAGCGACCAGAAGTCCGAGGCCTGGTCGCCGCCCCAGGTGATCCCGGTGGCCTGCTGGCCCGACCAGCCGCTGCGGCCGAAGAGCACCCCGCGGCCCGGGTGGGCGTCGTCGAGCGCGCGCTGCATCGAACGCCGGTAGAGGCCGCCGTAGGCCCATGCCGCCTGCGCCCCTGTGCGCCCGTCGGCGAAGCGCACGTCCGGAGGGAAGTAATAGCCCTCGCCGTCGTCGGCCTTGATCCCCTCGACCCCCATCTCGAGGACCGGGCGGGCCTGCTCGCGCCACCACGCGTCGGCGGCTGGGGAGGTGAAGTCGATCGGCGACCCCGTGCCCATCCACCAGCGCGCTACGAAGGGCTCGCCCGAACCGGTGCGCACGAAGTGCCCCTCATCCGCCGCCTCGGCGTAGTTGGGCGCGGGCTCGCGATGCAGGCGCTCGGACTCGGCGCCCGGCGGGCGTTGGCCGTCCACCGACTCCAGGTTGATCCAGGGCGTGACCCAGACCACCGTCCGCACCCCTTCCGCCCGGAAGCGCGCCAGCATCCCCTCGGGGTCGGGGAACTGATGGGGGTTGAAGACCCAGGTGTTGTACTGAGTCTCCCACGGCGAGTCGATCACGATCGCGTCAAGCGGGATCTTGTGGCGGGCGTAGCCCTCGAAGTCGTCCTCGACGTCGGACTGGTGCTCGTAGACGTCGCGGCTCTTCCAGTGCCCGTAGCCCCACTCGGGCGTCAGTGCCGGCATCCCGGTGAGGCGCAGGTAGCGACGCAGCTGCGCGGCCGGGCTGGGCGCGGTCAGCAAGTGCAGGGCAAACGGCCCGGCGGCGCAACGCTGGGAGACGGACACGCGTCGGCCCAGGTCGAGCTCCACGCCGTCGCCGGTCGTCTCTATCCAGAGCGCATAGCCACGGCTGGCAAGCACCCAGGGCGCGGGGGCGTAGTCGCCCTGGGGGATGCCGCCGATCTCGAGCATGTCGGCCGGGCAGTCAGGCCCCGTGTAGCGCCGGTCGGCGCCCAGACGGATCCGCCGGCCCGCCTGGTCGACCTCCTCGCCGTGGCGGGCGCCGAGCCCGGTGAACGCCTCACCTGCGCTGCGCTCCCAGTCCAGGCCCACCCGCAGCGGCGACGGCTCGGCTGTGACACCGAAGACCACCCGTTCCTCGGACAGATCCACGCGAACACGTACCTCGCGCTCGGAGCCCGCGTGGCCCACCACCTCTACCCAACCCTCGCCCTGCCGGTCGAGCGCCGCGCGGTCGGGGTGCGTTCTCGTCTCGCGCTCCTCCGCGGCGATCACGCCCTCGGTGAGCTGCACGAACTGGTCGTGCACCTGGCCGTCCGCGCACCAGGGCCGCATCCCGTGCACAAGCCTGCGCCCGCCGCGGCGAACCTCGAAGCCGAAGGGCTCGAGGGAGATCGCCACTCTGATCGGTCCGCGCTCGAGCACGACCTCGGCTTCAACGACGGACACGGAGCCTGTTCTCGCATGCGCGGCCGGCTCCCTGGTCAACAGGGTGTGAAGACCCTCGCTTCACACCCTCGTCACCCCGCGTTCGCGTTCCGGTAACCGGAGCCTGGCGTTTGCAGGCGATTCTGCTCACACGATGACGATCAAGGAGGGGGCGACGATGATTCCCACCAGCTCGAGCAAAGTTGACCTGCACTGCCACTCGACCGCCTCGCAGGAGTCGCGTCTCGGGGTACAGCGGGCGCTGGGCCTGCCCGAGTGCGCCACTCCGCCCGAGGAGGTCTACGAGCTGGCCAAGCGCCGCGGGATGGATTTCGTGACGATCACCGATCACGACACGATCGCCGGCGGCCTCGAGATCGACGACCGGCCCGACACCTTCCTCTCCGAGGAGCTGACCGTGCGCTTCCGAGGCGAGCCCCAAGCCGTTCACGTGCTCTGCTACGGGATCACGCCGGACGACCACGAGTGGCTGCAGGCCCACGACGGCGACGTCGAGGCGTGCGCCGCCTACCTGCACGACCAAGGTCTGGCATGCGCGCTCGCGCACCCCTTCTACGCGGTGGCCGCTCCCCTCACCGCACGCCACCGGCGCCGTCTCGCGGAGCTGTTTCCCATCTGGGAGACACGGAACGGCTCGCGCGCCCGTGAGCTCAACCTGCCCGCCGCCATCTACATCGAGACGCACGGCGGCACGGGGGTCGGCGGCTCCGACGACCACGCCGGGGTGGATATCGGCCGTACTTTCACCGAGACGCCGCCCGCCGCGACCCCTGAAGAGTTTCTCGCCCACATCCGGGTCGGCGACGCCGCCGGACGGGGGGATCAGGGCAGCGCCGCCAAGTGGGCGCACGCCGCGATGGCACTGACGATCCGCGCTCTGGGCCGGGACGCCGGAGCCACCTCACCCGACCCGCGCGCCGTGCTCACCATGGTGGAGCGGGTGATGAGCCAGGGTGAGGCCCGCAGCGGCCCCCTGACCGCCGAGCTGCGCCCCGAGGACGCCCGCGCCCTGCTCGGCGCCTGGCTGGACGCTGTGGGCCTGGACATGGATGAGCGGGGCCTGCTCGCCCACATGCAGTCCGATGACTTCAGTCACGCGGACCTGTTCCGCCGTGCGCGGAGGGTTCACGAGCGCCGGCTGCGAGAGGCGGTTGGCCGGACCCTTGCCACCGCGGCCTCGGGTGGCAACTACGCCGCGGCGGCGGCCGACCTGTTCGCCTCGTGCGTGCCGGCGGTGCCCTACGCCCCGGCCGCCGCCTTCCTGGCCCGGGAGAAGAGCAAGCTGGCCGGCCGGGAGGCCGAGCCACGGCGGGTCGCGCTGGTTGCCGATGGCCTGGGAGGCATGCACGGCGTGACTCACACCCTCGACGAGATCCGTGATCGCGGCGTGCCGGGCTACGACGTGGAGGTGATCGGCACCGACCCCAACGTAGATCGCCGCCTCGCAGCGGTTGCCGAAGTGGAGATCCCCTTCTACGAAGGTCTGCGCGTGGGTGTGCCCAGCCTGCCCGCGGCGGTCGAGGCCCTGGCGGAGGGGCGCTACGACCTCGTCCATCTCTGCTCGCCGGGCCCCTCCGGGGTCGCGGCCGCCCTGATCGCGCGCATGATGGGTCTGCCGGTGCTCGGCAGCTACCACACCGAGCTCGGCGTGTACGCCGGGTTGCGCTCGGGCGACGCGCGGCTGCAGGCAGGTATGGAGGCCGCGCTCGCCGTCTTCTACGGGGGTTGCGAGATCGTGCTTTCCCCGAGTGAGTCCGCCGACGAGTCGCTGGGCGCGCTGGGAATCGACCCCGCGCGCCTGGGTCGCTGGGACCGAGGTGTCGACGTCGAGCGCTTCGGTCGGCGCCACCGGCGCGAGGGCTCCTTCCACGGCCAGGTGAACGTGCTCTACGCCGGGCGCCTGACCGAGGAGAAGGGGGTCGACCTGCTCGCCCGCGCGTTCCTGGAGGCTCGCGCCGCGGACCCGCGACTGCACCTCGTGCTGGCCGGCGGCGGTCCCGAGGAGCACGCGCTGCGCGAGTCCCTCGGTCGCCATGCCACGTTCCTCGGCTGGCTCGAGGGCGACGAGCTGGCGTGGGCGTACGCGAGCGCCGACGTCTTCCTGTTCGCCAGCCAGACCGACACCTTCGGGCAGGTGATCCTGGAAGCTCAGGCCAGCGGCCTGCCGGTGGTGGCTGCCGACGCAGGGGGCCCGGC
>JACCUE010000132.1 GCA_013812005.1 Thermoleophilaceae bacterium | reverse complement strand
GCGCCGGCTGGTCCCGGCCGCTCGCAGCCGGCGGCCAACCGCTCGCGGTCCGCTGCCTCCGCGACCTTGAACGGAGGGGCCGATCCCGCTAGACATGGCCTCGGTGCGAATCGATGATCGAACAGCTCGGCGCGTTTTGCGACGGTGGGAGCGGCTATGGAGCTGAGGGGCTGGGCCGGCGCTTTCGCCGTCCTGGGCGTGCTGGCCGGATGCGGTGGCGACGGCGACTCGGATCGCCCCGATGCGCGAGTGGACGAAGCCGCCGTGAAGAAGGTCTTGGAGGAGGCCCTCGATGCGCTCTTTGACGGGGACGGCGCACGTGCCTGCTCGCTCTACACGAGCTCCTACCGGCGCAAGCTGGTGGAGGAGAACCAGGCGGACAGGAGCGATGTGGCTCCCCGTGGGGATTCCTGTGAGGAGCAGGTGAAAAACTACGAGCCGATCCTGAAGCGGTTCGTGCCCGGCCGCGACGTGAAGGTGATCCGGGTCAGCGTGAGGGGAGACAACGCCACGGCGGTTTCTGTGTTCAACACGACCCGCGGGAAGAGCCGGGTCAAAGAGTCCCTCGTACGCCGAGACGGGGAGTGGAAGATCAACGACGATCAGGAGCAGGCCGAGGGGGCGCCGCCCACGGGTCCGGGAGGAGTGGATGCACCCGGGACACCGTGACCGGAGGATGGGTGTTGACCCCCGCGCGGCTGAGCCTGCCGGTTCCTAGCCAGGCTAGTCGACGAAGGGCAGCATGGCTTCGGTGTTCGTCAGCTCGAAGACCCTCTGCACCCGGCGAGAGCCCCGGACAAGCCTCAGTCGGTTCGAGTCGGCCCGTGACCGCGCATCGGCCTGAACCAGCAGCCGAAGCCCCGTGGAGTCCATGAAGGTCACGCCGCTCAGGTCGATGATGATCTGATCGACATCGGTGGCCTCCGCCGCTCGCACCTCGGCGTCGAGCGCCGCGACGCTGGACAGGTCGAGGTCGCCGATTGCCGCGATCACGCAGCGGTCCGCGTGGCGGGTGGTGTTCACCGTCAGCGGGCGGTGCGAGCCAGGCTCATCCAACGTGCAACTCCTCGAAATAGGGACCTCATCCCGATTCGTCCGCCACAGCCTCTTCAGCCGCTAAGTCCGCTTCGGTACTACGGCGCGAGAGCCGGATATCAGACCCGGCCTTGCCCGAGAGACTGTAGCGATCGCCACACGGCAGTGGTGGGCGTGCATTAGCTTCCTCCGAATGGCTGGAGAGATCCTCCTGGAGCGCTGCGGCGGCGTGGCCACGATCACCCTCGACGCGCCGGAGCGCCGCAACGCGCTCACCCGCGACATGGCGCGCGAGCTCACGCGCGTGTGCGACGAGGTGGACGACGATGCGGCTGTCGGAGCGGTGGTCATCCGCGGGGCCGGGGGCTTCTTCTGTGCCGGTGGCGACCGGGCCACGCTCGCAGCGGCGGGCCGCGATCCCGCCGAGTCCGACGCGTACAACGGACTGGGCGACGTGTACCGCTCCTTCCAGCGGGTCGGCGAGCTGGAGCCGCCGACGATCGCGGCGGTTCGCGGCGGGGCCGTTGGCGCGGGCGTGAACCTGGCCTTCGCGACAGACCTGCGGGTGGTGTCGCGAGAGGCGAAGATCGTGTCGGGATTCCTGCCCATAGGGCTGCATCCGGGGGGCGGACACGGCGTCCTGCTCGGGCGTACCGGCCAGCGCGAGGCGGCCGCGGCGTTGGCCCTTTTCGGTGAGGGGATCGACGGGGCAAGAGCGGCAGAGCTGGGCCTGGCGTGGGCTGCGGTGCCAGACGACGAGGTGGAGGACGCCGCGGCTGAGATCGCGGCGGTGCCCGGAGCCGACGCCGAGCTGTCCCGGCGCACCGCGCGCTCCCTGCGCACCGAGCTGGGGCCGCCCGCCCTGCCGTGGCCGGCGGCGCTCGAGCTCGAGCGCGCGTCGCAGATGTGGTCGATGCGCCGCAAGCACGGCTGAAGCCGACGACTGCCAGCAGCCGCGATCGGGCGCCGCCTAAGGTGTCGCGCGTGTCCTACTTCACCGCGATCCGCCTCTACTCGCTGTTCGAGCTGGGCCTGTTCATCGCGCTGCTCGTGGTGGCGATAGGCGGCTACGACGAGGGGGTCGCGCAGGTGCTCGGCTGGTCGCACGGAGTGGGGTGGATCCTCCTGTGCGTCGCGGTTGCGGTCGGCTGCAGCCGGAAGGTGTTTCCGTGGCCGCTGCTGGCAGCCACGGTCTCACCTCTCGGGCCCGTCGGCTCCACGCTGGGGCTGGAGTACCTCAGCGCAAGACGCAACCGCGCCGTGGTCGAGGGGTAGCCTGGGGCGGCGCAGGCGCGCCGCGGCCATGTTCCCGCTCAACCTCCCAAACCTCCTCACGCTGCTTCGCATCCTGCTGGTGCCGGTGCTCGTCGCCGCCCTTACCGTCGAGATCGAAAACGGGCCCGCAATCGCCGCCGCGGTGTTCGTGCTCGCGGCGCTCACCGATGGGCTCGACGGATACATAGCCCGGTCGAGGCAGTCGATCACCACCTTCGGAAAGGTGATGGACCCGGTGGCCGACAAGCTGCTGATCGCGGCGGCGCTCATGGCGTTGGTCAGCCTCGACCGCGTGGCCGCCTGGGTGGCGATGGTGATCGTGACCCGCGAGTTCGCCGTCAGCGGACTGCGCATCGCCGCGGGCCAGCAGGGTGTGGTGATCCCGGCCAGCGCATTGGGCAAGCTGAAGACGATCGTCCAGTCGGCCGCGGTGCTCGCGCTGATCGCCGCGCCCAACGAGAACGCAGCGTGGGTTGTCGGGCTCGTGTACGCGATGGTGTTGCTCACGGTCGCGTCGGGCGCGGACTACTTCCTCAACTTCAGGCGCCGCATCGAGGAGCTGTCGCGCCGAGAAAGCCCGGGCAGCCGCGGCCCGCGGGAGGCTTAGAGCCGAATCTCGGCGGAGTCGTCCCTCGTGGCCAGGCACTCGACGAGCTCCTCGCGGGACGCGCCGCGAAGGTACAGCGCCCTGTCCAGCAGACCGCCGTAGATCTCGAAGAGCGCGAACAGCAGGTCGACCGTACCCACGCACGGTGCATCGCGAAGGAAAGCCAGCTCGCCGGCGCGCTCGACAGCCCTCAGGGCGACGTCGCCGCTCGGTGCCGGCAGGCCGGGCGCAGGTGGCTCTGCACGGGTCATGAGCGGGGCCTCTCCCACGCCCAGCGCCTGCAGCGCGCTGCCCACACGGCCGTGGAGGCGCAAGGCGCGCAGCCATCGCTCGGCCTGGTCCTCCGCTGAGTGGGCGAACGCCATTGCGGTTCCCGCCAGCGCCGCCACCAGAGCCGCATCTTGCGACAGCGGCAGCTTCACGTTCTCCTCCATCCGAAAGGGGTCCATGCCGGCCTCTATCGGCCGCCGGGGCCGGGGCAATAGCGGCGGCCGGGAACGCTGGACGTTCGGGCACGGTCCCGGGGGTGCACGCCAGCGGGCTCTAGCCGCTCCCCTCGAGCCAGTCCCGCGTAGTCAGGTGGCGGGGAGGGGGCGCCCCGCCACCCAGCTCCCGCGCGAGGTCGGTGATCAAGCCGTGGCACTCGGCCACCACGTTGTGCTTGTGGATCGTCTCGAGGTTCTCCTGGCGCGCCGAGACGAACGCCCCTTCGCCGAGACCGGAGAACTCGTCAGCCGCCATCCGCACCATCTCCCGCACGCAGTCCTCCACGAACCGCGGATGCATGTGTGCACGCTCCACCACCTCGACCTCGTCGGGCCGCTTCATCAACTCGTAGATCTCCGAGCTCATCGAGCTCTCGACGATCCGCAGGAGAGCGGTCGCGTCCACGGTGTCCGTACAGCCTTCGGGGCAGCCAACGTGCAGGCGCCCGATGCCGCGCTGGTTGTGCGTGGCCACGGGAACGCTGCGCAGCACCCGCTCGACCTCGTCCTCGCTGAAGCCCTCGTCTTCGAGGCGCACCCGCGAGCGTGCGGTCACCATCTCCTGTGCGCACGGGCATGTCGTCATGCCGTGCGCCTCCACGCCTATCAGGCGCCGCGTGCCCAGGTCTGACGCCACTGCCGAGCCGAGCAACGTGTAGATCTCCTGAGTCGGTGACCCCGAGACGGGAGCGAGCTTGTGCTCTGGGTAGCGCGCGGCGATCGCGACCTCCGCGCGCGCGCCGCCCTGGCGGTCGCGAACACGCTCGGCGATGTGCTGGGCCAGCGTCTCGATCTTGAATGCCTCTCCGAGCACAACCTCGTCGATGGCCCCGTTGATCACCTCCTCGAAGCGCGACATGTGCGCGCCCTTCTGCTCCGGGGAGAGATCCACAAAGCACTCGAGCTCGGCGTAGAAGAGCTGCCCACGCCCGTCGAGACGGATGCGGATCACCTTCTCCACGCCTGTAACGCCTACGCGGGAGAGGCTCACGCGCGTGTCGGGACGGCGCGCCTGCACGTCGGCGTGGCTTGCGGTGTCGAGAGAGGTCATGACCTTCTCTGACCTTATAGCGGTGGGAGTGTGCCGAATCGCACGATCGTTGCTAGGCTGGCCGCGGTTCGATGCCGGGACGCCCCAGCGTGGCTCCATACAAGGCTCAACCTCTCGCGGCAGATGCTGCGGTCGCTCACAACTGAATCTGGAAGGACGGCGAGGGAGATGAGCCCCACGCCGACCCGGCAAATCGTCGCTAGGAGGAAGAGTGAGCGAGAAGGTTGACGGAGGAGTCCTGGTGGCGGAGCCGCAGGACACGGCCTTTCTCGAGGTCGAGGAGCTGCGCAGGCTGCTTGCCGAGGGTCGTGAGCGCGGCTATCTCACCTTCGATGAGATAGCGGGTTGCCTCGAGGAGATCGAGGTGACCAAGGAGCAGGTGCAATCCCTGCACGCGCACCTCGTGGAGAGCGGGATCGATGTGGTGTCGACCGACGGCAAGCCGGCGTCCGCGTCTGCCGACGGCGCGCAGCCGCAGGTGGCCGACGGGCGGCCGACCGGGCCCAAGAAGCCGGAGATCGACCTCACCGTCGAGCCCAGCCTCGACTCGCTACGGCTGTACCTGCGCTCAATCGGGCGCGTGGACCTGCTGACCGCCAATGAGGAGGTGTGCCTGGCCAAGCGCATCGAGCGTGGCGACATGGCGGCCAAGACGCAGATGGTTGAGGCCAACCTTCGCCTCGTGGTGTCGATCGCCAAGGGATACCTGGGCCGCGGGCTGTCGTTCCTCGACCTGATCCAGGAGGGGTCCCTGGGCCTGATCCGCGCCGTCGAGAAGTTCGATTACCGTCGCGGCTACAAGTTCTCCACTTACGCGACGTGGTGGATCCGCCAGGCGGTCACCCGGGCCATCGCCGACAAGGCTCGCACGATCCGGATCCCCGTCCACATGGTCGAGAAGCTCAACAAGGTCGTGCATGTCGAGCGCCAGCTGGTGCAGGAGTACGGGCGTGAGCCGACAGCGGACGAGATCGCCCGCGAGCTGGGGTGGACCGCCCGCGAGGTAAAGGACATACTGCGCGTAGCGCTGCTCCCGGTGTCACTCGAGAAGCCGATCGGCGCGGAGGAGGACTCCGAGCTGGGCGATCTCGTGGAAGACGAGCTGGCCGAGTCCCCGTTCGACAGCGCGTCGGAGAACCTCCGCCGTGAGAACGTGAGCTATGCGCTGGACGCGCTGTCCCAACGCGAGCGAGAGGTGATCGAGATGCGCTACGGCCTGAAGGGTCATCAAGCACGCACCCTCGAGGAGGTGGGTCGCGCCTTCGGCGTGACTCGCGAGCGGATCCGCCAGATCGAGAACAACACGCTGAAGAAGCTGGAGTGCCTGCCGGAGGCACAGCGGCTGCGCAACGCCTCCTAAGCCGCGCTCTACACTGCACGGCTGCTCAGGCGGGATGTCCGAGTGGTTAAAGGAGACCGGCTGTAAACCGGTTGGCTATGCCTACGCAGGTTCGAATCCTGCTCCCGCCACTGCTGTGGGGGAGTCCGCGCTAGGCTCCCCCGCCATGCCCTCTTAGCTCAGTTGGTAGAGCACTTCCATGGTAAGGAAGGGGTCTCCGGTTCGAGTCCGGAAGAGGGCTTCCGGGAAGGGCCTGCAAATACGCACCTTTCAGCCGGGCGTCGCTTGCGGAGATGAAGACGCCTGGGTCGACGACGACCCGGATCACGCAGCGCCGCGTTCGCGGCGAGAGGAGCGCACCTCCTCGTAGGCCAGCAGTTCAGCGTCCTCCTCGGACAGGCCGGCCCTCTCCT
>JACCUE010000120.1 GCA_013812005.1 Thermoleophilaceae bacterium | reverse complement strand
CAGCGGGAAGGCCGGACGCTCTGACCGATAGCTTGCCGCCATCGCGCCCAAGCTCCGCTACCCCGGACATTCCCCCCGGCGCGCCACCGTGGTGGGCGCGGGTTCCTTCGGCACCGCCATTGCGCTCCTGCTCGAGCGGGCCGGCCGGCGCACGACGCTGCTGTGCCGGACCAGCGAGCAGATGAAGACGATCCTCGACGCGGGGGAAAACGTGCGCTACCTCCCAGGCGTGTCCATCCCCCAGGCGCTGAAGGTGCGGACTCTCGGCGCGCGCGAAGACCAGTTTCACCGCTCGGACATGATCTTCCTGGCCGTGCCGTCGAAGGGACTGGGGGAGGCCCTCGCAGAGATCGAGCGCCAGGGCGTGGCCGACACCGCCGGGATCGTCTCCCTGGCCAAGGGCTTGGTGTCGCCCCATGGCACGCCGCCGACCGTTGCGCTTGAGAGGTCCTTCGGAGCAGAGCGCTC
The DNA here is from genome assembly GCA_013812005.1 of Thermoleophilaceae bacterium. Classification (GTDB taxonomy): domain Bacteria; phylum Actinomycetota; class Thermoleophilia; order Solirubrobacterales; family Thermoleophilaceae; genus JAAYBF01. The sequence continues at coordinate 2,494 of JACCUE010000120.1, read as the reverse complement.
CGCCTGCGTGGGCGGCCCCGCGCACGCGCGGGAGATGGTGGAGACCGGAGCCGGGCTGGTCTGCGCGTCGCACTCGGAGCCCCTCGCCCACCGTGTGGCCGAGACGTTTCAGAGCGCAGGCGTGGTGTGCGAGGTCTCCAACGACCCGGTTGGGGTGGAGCTGGCCGGCGTTGCCAAGAACGCCGCCGCGGTGGCGGTCGGCGCCACGCGCGCCCAGGGGCTGAATGCCGCAGGGATGGCGGCCGCCGACATCTTCCTCGAGGTGCTCTCGCTGGCCGAGCTCTCGGGTGGCGAGGCGCGCACCTTCGTCGGTCGCGGTGGCACGGGGGACCTGGTGGCCACCGCTCTGGCCCCCACCTCCCGCAACCGCAGCGCCGGCGAGCTGCTGGCCCAGGGCGTGCCCGCCGCGGACATCCCTGGCCGGCTGGGCCAGGCCGTCGAGGCCCTGGAGACCGTGCGGCTGCTGGCCCGCGCGATCAGGCAGACCGGCCTGGAGGCGCCGGTCACCTCCGCCCTCGCGCGTTTGATCGACGGCAGCATGCCGCTCGACGAGTGGGTCGAGCTCGTGCGGGCCAAGCAGCCGCCTCCCGCCCGGTTCGGCAGCCCGGCCACCTGGTGGGCGCGGATGCGAGCCTGGTTTCGGCCGCGGCTACACTCAGCGCAACGATGAAGACCGAGATTCATCCCGAATACATCGAGTCGCACGTCCGCTGCACCTGCGGCAACGAGTTCACCACCCGCGCCACCCAGGGCGAGATCCACGTGGAGATCTGCTCCAACTGCCACCCCTTCTACACCGGGAAGCAGAAGCTGGTCGATACGGGTGGCCGAGTTGAACGCTTCCGCCGCCGCGCCGCCCATCGCACGCGCGGATAGCGGCGCTCTAGCCGGTCCTTACCCCTTCGGGGCACAGGCAGTCGCTTGTGGGCATTCGCCCACGGCGCTCCCTGCGTCCCGCCTATAGCTTGCTCTCCGCGCGTGCGGAGCCGCAGCTAGAGCTCCCCTGTGGGGCTGTGCGGAGCCGCAGCCAGAGCTCCCCCTGGAGAGCGAGCCCGGGTCCGCCGCAACTCGCTCTCCCGCGGGCTGTTCTTACATCCCATGCTTTGTTCGAGACCTAGATTCGCCGCCCTGGTCGCGGTCGCCTCCATGGCGGCGTCTGCCGCCCTTGCCGTGCCTGGGTCCGCCGGAGCGCCCGTGGCCGGCGTGACGGTCACCGAGTGCGAGAAGGGCCCTGAGGCGAGGGACCGGCTCGTGGAGTTTCGCGGCGCCATGCGGCAGGTCCCCCGCAGCGAGACGATGGCCATGCGGTTCGGGCTCCAGGAGCGGCTGGGCGACCGGGATTTCAAGAAGGTGCGCGCGCCCGGCCTCAGCGTGTGGCGAAAGTCGAGGTCCGGCGTGAAGCGCTTCGTGCACCGCCAAGAGGTGCTGGCGCTGGCCGAGGGGGCGGAGTACCGCGCCCGCGTGCGTTTCCGCTGGTACGACGCCGACGGCAACGTCGTCAAGCGGGCGGTGCGCCGCTCCGCGTCCTGCCGGCAGGGAGGCGATCTGCCCAATCTGGTCACCGAGTCGATCGGCGCCGGGCCGGTGGCCGGGCCGTCCGGGGTCCAGCAGTACCGAGTCCGGGTGATCAACCACGGCAGCGCCGCGGCGCCCGGGGCCGAGGTCTCGCTGGCCGTCGACGGCGCGGCCGTAGACACCGTCACCGTCGGCTCCCTCGAGCCCGGCGAGGCACGGCAGGTGTCCGTGGACGGGCCGGCATGCAGGGATTCGGCGCGGGCGGCGGTCGACCCGGCCGACACGGTTACCGAGAGCTCGGAGTCCGACAACGTGCTGAGCTCGCGCTGCCCGCTCGGGCCCTGATCCTCAGGATCCCGCGGATCGGCGCCGATACGATCGTCAACGTGAGCGCCGACGTCGAGCCCCACACGAACGGCGCCGAGCCGGTCACGACCGCACCTCAGCCCGTAGCCAACGGCTCGCTGCAAGCCCCCCGCGACCTGCCCGTCGGTGGCCAGGCCGTGCTCGAGGGCGTGATGATGCGCGGCGTCTCCACCTGGGCAGTCGCCGTGCGCAAGCCCACGGAGGAGGAGCTGACCGGCGGCGAGCTCGACCCCACGCTCGGCGCCCATGGCGAGATCGAGATCCACACCGAGCCGCTGGAGTCGGTGACCAGGCGTCACCGGGCGCTGCGCCTCCCGCTCATACGCGGGGTAGTGGCCCTCGGCGAGTCGCTCAAGATCGGGTTCAAGGCCCTGGGGATCTCCGCCAACGCCCAGCTGCCCGACGACGACGAAGGCAAGAAGCAGGAGATCGGCGGGGGCACCTGGGCCGGCACGATCGTCTTCGCGATGCTCTTCGCGATCGGCCTGTTCTTCCTGCTGCCGGCGGGGCTGACCAACATCTTCAAGGACGACATCCCGAACTCGTTCACGTTCCTGGTGATCGAGAAGCTGATCCGGATCTCGATCTTCCTCGCCTACATCTGGCTGATCTC
>JACCUE010000102.1 GCA_013812005.1 Thermoleophilaceae bacterium | reverse complement strand
CGCCAGGGCGACCCCGGCGAGTCGCGCTTCTACCTCTCTGCCGAGGACGACCTCGTGCGCCTGTTCGCCGGGGACCGGATCTACCGGATCCTCGACCGCCTCGGCCCCAAGGACGAGGAGGGCGAGGAGGAGCCGATCGAGGCCAAGATGCTCTCGAAGCAGATCGAGGGCGCTCAGAAGAAGGTCGAGGAGCAGAACTTCCTGATCCGCAAGCGCGTGCTCGAGTACGACGACGTGATGAACCAGCAGCGCGAGATCGTGTACGAGTACCGCGACCGGATCCTCGACGGCGAGGACATGTCGCAGACCGCGCGCGCGCAGCTGGCCGAGGTGACCGAGCGCCTCGCGGGTGAGTACCTCCAGGGCGACTTCCCCGAGAACTGGGACCTTCCCGAGCTGTACACCCAGCTCGAGCAGATGTACCCGGTCGGTATCGACTTCGACGAGCTCGACACGCAGAACCTCGACCGCCAGACCTTGGTCGACCGTCTGCGCGAGGACATCGTCGAGGCCTATGACGAGCGCGAGGAGGAGCTGGGCGGCGAGCACATGCGCAGGTTGGAGCGTTTCATGCTGCTGCAGATCATCGACGAGCGCTGGCGCGAGCACCTGCACGACATGGACTACCTGCGCGAGGGCATCCACCTCCGCGGCTTCGCGCAGATCGACCCTCTCGTTGCGTACAAGAACGAGGGCTTCGACATGTTCACCGGCCTCATGAACTCCATCTGGGAGGAGTTCGGGCGCTACATATTCATCGTGGAGTTCGAGACCGGACCCACGAACGGCAACGCTCCGGCCCCGGCGGCCCAGGGCAGCTGGGGCGGCTCGTCGAACACGAGCTCGACTGCGTCCTTTTCCTACGCCGGCGGTCGCGCCGAGGACCAGCCCAGCGCGCTGGCCGCCGCGCGCGCCGGTGGCGGGGTGCCCGACGAGATCCAGGGCGCGGCGGACTACGCCTCCGACGAGATGGCCGCCCCGGTTCAGGTCGAGACCCGCCATGTGGAGGAGACCGTGGGCCGAAACGACCCGTGCCCCTGTGGGAGCGGCAAGAAGTACAAGAAGTGTCATGGGGCATAGCCCCATGACGCGACGGGTCACGTCAAGCCATGGCGCCTAGCGCAGCGGGCGCCAGCGACCTCCGCGACCAGCTGAAGCTGCTCGCGGACTACCTTTGACCCGGCACGGCTAGAGGCCCGCGCGGCCGAGCTCGAGCGCGAGATGGCAGAGGGCGGCTTCTGGGACGACCAGGAACGTGCCGCCCGCGTCTCCTCCGAGCACTCCCGCACGCAGCGCCGCCTCGACCAGTTTCGCTCGCTCGAGAGCGACGTCGCCGACCTCTCCGAGCTCGAGGAGATGGCCGCCGTGGATGGCTCGATCGCCGCCGAGGTGGAGGCCCAGCGCTCCTCGATCGAGAGCCGCCTGGCCACCCTCGAGGAGGCGCGCCTGTTCGCCGGCGACTACGACGCCGGCGACGCCGTGGTCACCGTGAACGCCGGGGCGGGGGGCACCGACTCCCAGGACTGGGCCGAGATGCTGCTGCGCACGGAGATGCGCTGGGCCGACGGGCGCGGACTGAAGGTCGAGCTGGTGGAGGCTTCCCCCGGCGATGAGGCGGGCATCAAGTCGGCCACCTTCCTGGCCAGGGGCGAGAACGCCTACGGGCTGTTCTCCGCCGAGAAGGGGGTGCACCGGCTGGTGCGCATCTCCCCGTTCGACTCCGCCTCCCGGCGTCACACCGCGTTCGCCGGCCTCGAGGTGGCCCCCTTCCTCGAGAGCGCCGGCGCGATCGAGATCGAGCCCGACGACCTGCAGATCGACACCTACCGCGCCTCCGGCGCCGGCGGCCAGCACGTGAACAAGACCGACTCCGCCGTGCGCATCACCCACAAGCCCACCCACACCGTGGTCCAGTGCCAGAACGAGCGCTCACAGGGCGCCAACAAGGCCACGGCGATGGCCATGCTCACCTCGAAGCTGATCGAGCTCGAGGAGGAGCGCC
>JACCUE010000077.1 GCA_013812005.1 Thermoleophilaceae bacterium | reverse complement strand
AAGGCCGGTGGCGTGGGCGTGCAACTCGGCTACATGGACAGCTTCCACAAGCAGCCCTACATGCTCACCCTGAAGGATTCAGGCATCGCGGAGGCCGCTCTGCCCGGCAAGCCCGCCCCCTACCAGCGCCTCGACACTGCGGTGCTCGAGGCGATCATCCTGAAAGGTGCGCTGGGCATGAGCGAGGACGGCATCTCACACCTGCGCGGCCTGTCCTACTCCAAGAGCTTCCACGACGCCCTGGAAGCGGTTGAATCCGGTCGCGCCGACGCCGGCTTCTTCATGCGCGCCACCCCGGTCGACCAGGTGCGCGAGGTGGCGGAGACGGGTGAGTCCATGCCGCCCAAGTCGACCTACTTCTACCCCAAGATCCCGACCGGGCTGATCTTCAGCCTGCTCGAGTGATGAAGAGCCTCCTCGAGCGATGAAGATCTACACGCGCAAGGGCGATGACGGCTCCACCGGCCTCTGGTACGGCGGGCGGGTGGGGAAGGCCTCGAGCCGCCCGGAGGCCTACGGATCGGTCGACGAGGCCGCCTCGGCCCTCGGAGTCTGCCGCGCCGCGGCCGAACGGGGCAGCGAGATCTACGAGGACGTGCTCCGGCTGCAGAGCGAGCTGTTCGTGGCCGGCGCGGAGCTGGCCACCGCGCCGGAGGCCGCCGACCGCCTCGAGGAGGGTGTGTCGAAGGTGACCCAGGCCATGATCGACCGCCTCGAGCGCGACATCGACCGCTACATGGACCGGGTCGACCTGCCGCCCAAGTTCGTGATTCCCGGGGGCACGGAGCTGTCCGCCCGGCTCGACTTGGCGCGCACTGCCGTGCGCCGCGCCGAACGGAGGGTGAGCGCGCTCAAGGAGGCGGGCGAGCTGGCCGACGACACAGTTCTCACCTACCTCAACAGGGTCTCGGACGCGGTGTACGCGATGGCGCGCTTCGCGGACGAGGATGATCCGGAGCTGTTCCAGGGAAGGGATTGACGAGATGACGATGAGAGCGACGGCGCGCCGTACCGGCAGCGCCGTCAGGCAGGAGATCCAGATCGGTGACTTCGAGCTGGTAGCCGACGAGCCCGAGGATGTCGGCGGCACCGACGAGGGGCCGAACCCCCAGCAGCTGCTGGCGGCCAGCCTCGCCTCCTGCAGCGCGATCACCATGGAGCTGTACGCCAACCGCAAGGGCTGGGCCATCGGCGACGTGTCCGTCGACGTGGTCTACGAGCCGGCCCAGCGAGGCTCGCCCACCAAGTTCCGGATGACGGTCCAGCTGTCCAAGGAGCTGCCCGACGACCAGCGCGACAAGCTGATGCAGATCGTGGCCAAGTGCCCTGTACACCGCACGCTCGAGGGTGAGGTCATGTTCGAAGAGCGCGTCGAGCTGGTGTGAAGAGCAGGGTGCCCTGACCGGGGTGCCCGCCCCGGCCGAGCTGCGCGAGCTGCTGCTCTCCCCTGAGGAGGCGGCCGAGATGGACGCTCCCGGCAAGACCGATGCGGCGGTGCTGATTCCCCTCTTCCCGCGCGGTGGCGAGCTGGTGGCCGTGTTCACCGAGCGGCGCGCCGACCTGCGCCGCCACCCCGGGGAAATCTCATTTCCCGGCGGTCGCCAGGACGAGCCCGACGAGGATCTGCGCCGCACCGCCCTGCGGGAGGCCCACGAGGAGATAGGGCTCGACCCCGAGCATGTCGAGCTGGTGGGCGCACTCCCCCCCGTGGGCACCTTCGTCAGCGGCTACCGGGTCTTTCCCTTCGTCGGGACGATCGAGGACGGGTACGAGTGGGTACTACAGGAGGCAGAGGTCGAGCAGCTGCTGGAGCTGTCGCTGCCGGCCCTCATGGAGGGGTTCGAAAGCCGGCGCCTGATGCGCCGAGGGGTGCCGATCAAGACTCCGACCTACACCGTGGAGGGCCACTTCGTGTGGGGGGCCACGGCGAGGATCGTGGAGCACCTGCTAGAGCGCCTGGCGCCGCTGCTGTCAGATCAGGCGGGCTGAGCGCCGCCGGAGACCTTGGCGTGGCGGGCCTGCTGGCGCGCCGTGATCGAGCGCACCACCATGATCAGCAGGACCCCGCCGAGCAACGTGAGCCCGTCGGATACCAGCGTGACCTCCGACGAGGACTTGAGCGTCTCCGGATCGTCGCCCACCGCGAGCACCGCCGCCACGGAGTTGCCGATGTTGGCCAGCACCCAGACGGCCCACCAGATGGCGAGGAACGTGGGCAGCGCCACCTTGCTCCACCGCTCGATCCCCACGGGGGCAGGCAGCTCGGGATCGCTTGCCTTCCACACATCGTTGGCCATCGACTTCGGGCGCACGAGGTTGAAGAAGGGGATGAACCAGGCGCCGATCGCCCAGCCGCTGCCGTGGCGCACCTCCGCGGCCCCGAGCGCCCAGAGGTTCACGTGGGCGCGGTAGAACCAGATGATGAAGGCGATCCCGGTGCCGAGGTAGGCGAGCGCCTGCAGCACGGAGATGATCGCCACCCGCACGTCGTTGGCGTTGGCTTCCGACTGGGTCACGGCCTCACCGTCCGCGATGCGGCCGAGCAGGCTGACCTCGAAGAAGCCCGAAATGATCGCCGCGGCCGTGCACACCAGCACGATCCCGGCCAGCACGTACACGACGGTCGCCGGCGAGCGCAGTGGGCGATAGGCCGGCACCGCCTTGGCTGCGGCCGCGGCCACGGCCGGCGGCGACTCGGGGCTCACTCCGCCCGGCAGCACCGCCGCAGTCACAGGGGCCTGCGGCGGAGGCGGCTCCCACTGCCCGCGGGTCTCGTTGAAGCGCAGCCAGACCCCGTCGGGGCGCTGGAACCACCACGCCCCCTCGTGAAGCACCGGCTCGACCACCGAGGGAGCCTAACGGCCGCCGCTGCCCAGTGAGATCCTCACACGTCCTTCTCCACGGGCACGTCGACCATGTTGCCCCACTCGGTCCAGGAGCCGTCGTAGTTCTTGACGCTGTCCTGGCCCAGCAGCTCGTGCAGCACGAACCAGGTGTGGGCGGAGCGCTCGCCGATGCGGCAGTAGGCGATCACGTCGGCGCCGTCGGTCACGC
>JACCUE010000072.1 GCA_013812005.1 Thermoleophilaceae bacterium | reverse complement strand
TGTCCATATCGCGCTCGCGGGTGCCGACCTTCTCCGCGGCCAGCAGCACCAGGCCGAGGACCATCAGAGCGGTGCCGATCACGTACAGATCGCGGGCGCCGCTCTCGATCTGATTTCTGAAGGCGAGCCCGAAGATCGCGATCGGAATCGTGCCGAGCAGGATGTACCAGCCCAGACGGGCATCCTGGTCGCGGGTCTCCCCCGCCTTCAGGCTGCGAACGAACGAGCGCGTGATCCGCCACAGATCCTCGCGGAAGTAAAGGAGCACGGCCGCCATCGTCCCCAGCTGGGTGACCGCCGTGAAGGCGGCGCCGGGGTCGTCCCAGCCCAGGAAGGCGGGCACGATCCGCAGGTGTCCCGTGCTCGATATCGGCAGGAACTCCGTGAGGCCCTGGACGATCCCCAGGACGATGGCTTCGATGATGGACACGGCGGCGAAACCCTAGTCGGCCCCGGAGTAGCCGCTGAGCCCCCAGGCGCCTGCCGGCCTGCTCGTGGATCGCCGACGGGGGTTCTCGACGATGCGGCTGAGGCTTCCGGGCCATGCTCGGCAGCGAGTCCCAGCCGGTACCATGCGACCTGATGCGGGTCCGCCTTCTCGCCACCTCCGCCCTTGCGCTGCTGCTCGGCCTAGTGCTGACCGCGCCCGTAACGGCCAAGCCCAACAACGGCGAGGGTCTGCTGGGAGAGACCGACGACAAGATCATCACCTTCTTCTCGCTGGGGGTGGTCCTCTTCTTCTTCCTCGTGGTCTGCCTGGGGTCGTTCATCCAGGGTCGGCTGGAGAAGCGCAAGCAGGCGCGCAAGGCTGCGGAGCTGCAGCAGAGAGTCGGCTGGTAGCCGACTTCTCAGAAGGTTCACATCGGCCCGGGCCTCGCCGGGCACCATGAGTAGTGCAGATCCCTCCTCGCACGCGGCCCCGGTGCTCCCCGCTCGGGGTCGCGAGCTGTTAAAGAGCACATGCGCGGCATCGGATGCTCCTGTGGGCTGGGGGCGCCATGCCTTGCGGGAGGCTGCGGCGGCCAGGGCGACGGCGCCTGAGGGGGTCACTACGTTCCGTCCCGAGGAGGGACGCTTTGTAGTGACCCCCCCCCCGCGACCCTCGCACGGCTTGCCGACCAGCATGGCCTGGGCAGAGCCCCGGGTCTACTCGACCCGGAACTCGCCCTCCATGTTCGCGTGGATCGTGCAGCGGTAGCGGACCTCGCCGGGCTCGCGGAAGGTGTGACGGAAGGTCTGGCCGGGCCCGATGTCCGGTGAGGTGAAATCGTTGTAGACGCGGTTGCCCTCTGTCACGGTGTGCGCCACCTGGTCGCGGTTGGTCCACGTGACAGTCGCCCCGCGCGCGAGCTTGACCTGGCGAGGTCCGAACCGGATGTCCTTCATGTCGATGCGCACATCGCTGCGGGGGGCTCCCTCGAACTCCTTGCCGCCCATCCCGGGCACTGAGGCGAAGCCCTCCTCGTCGCTCCCGCAGCCGGGCGCTGCCAGCACAAGCGCGAGCGCCCCCGCCACACCAGCGAGGCGGGCAGCGGTCATCCGCCCTCCTTCACGATGAACGGCGCGACGCGGGCATCGACCTGCTTCATCGTCAGCCCGCGATCGAACGCGCCGGCGGTGATGTCCTCGCCGCGCTCGAAGCGCACCCACGCTGCGTGACGTCCCTCGATCTGCACGATCTGCCCGGCGGCGGTGAGGATGTCCTTCTGCTCGACGAGCGGCCCCGCTCCGTTGTAGGCGCTCACGCCGGTGTCCTCCAGTGTCTGCGCCGTGGCGAGGAAGCGATCCTGGCTGCGGAAGGACTCGCCGAAGTCGAACTTGGGCGGATCGGGCACCGTCGACCCCAGCTGGCGGATCAGCTGCCCGAGCGTCTTGGCGTGCTCGGCCTCGTTGCGGGCCAGCTCACGCGCGATTCGCAGCGCGCCGCCGGACAGGCCGGGCACCTCGCGCAGCGCGCGCTCGTAGAAGTCCTGCTCCAGCCGTTCCAGAACATAGGCGAACTGCGCGATCTCGGTGTCGATGCGCCCCGACTGGGCGAAGGCGTCGCGCACCAGGGGACCGGCGGCCGCGGCGCCCCCGATCGCAACCGCCCCGAACACCCCGCGCAGCAGCAGCTCGTGGCGGGTGAAGACATCGGAGGCGGGCACCGCCCCCCTTTGCGACCCCTCAAAGACCCCCACGGGCACGTTCATACGAGAAACCGCTCGATCCTGCGCTGCACTTCGCCGCGCTCGATGGGGGTAGCGAAGGCTCCATCCGGCACCGGGGAGCGGCCGGCGAGCAGGTTGAGTATCGACGCGTGGCGAGCCTCGACAGTGTGGATCGCGAGCGCCGAGGCGAGGATTTCGTCGCTGGTGATCTTGGCCGCCTCGGCCAGGTAGGCGCCGGCGCCCGTGCCCTCGAGGTCCGCGGCCACGCGGATCACCCTGTCGCGGCCGCCCGAGAGCACCGAGTCGAAGTCGGTGGCGGGCCGGCCGACGGGCTTGCCGAGGTCCTTGGCCACTGAAGAGAGCGCCAGCACGTGCTCGCTCTCGTTGTCCAGGATCTTCTCGGCGAGCTCGGCCTCCCGCCCGCTCAGCACGCCCGAGCTCACGACCGCCTCGTAGAAGTCCTCCTCCAGGAACTCCAGCGTGAGCGCGTAGTTGACGACGTCGAGGTCGCCTCCGGAGGTCCCCCCACGGGGCTTCTCCTCGTCGTCCCCGCAACCGGCCGCCAGCAGCGCCGCGCCGCCGGCGGTCGCCGAGACGAAGGTGCGGCGGGTGAGGGTCAAGGGCGGACGGGCTCCGTGCCGTCGAGGTCGCGCGGGCCGTCCACCTTGGGCGC
>JACCUE010000045.1 GCA_013812005.1 Thermoleophilaceae bacterium | reverse complement strand
ACAACGGCTTGGGGACAGCGGGCATCGCCTACCTGGCCAAGATCATGCCGGTGCGGGTGCTCGACGCCGACGGCGCAGGCGACACCTTCTCGATCTCACGGGGGCTCCGCTACGCCGCCCGCCGCGGCGTCGACGTGATCAATCTCAGCCTGGAGTTCGCCCCCTCCATCCGGGCCTCGCAGATCCCCGACATCGTTTCGGCGCTGCGCTTCGCCCGCAGGAAGGGCGTGGTCGTGGTGGCCGCGGGCGGCAATCAGGCCGACAGCCTGATTGCCTACCCGGCCCGCGCCCGCACCGTGATCGGTGTCGCCGCCACCACCATTCGCGGCTGTCAGGCTGACTACTCCAACAGCGGCATCCGCACCGACCTGGCGGCTCCGGGCGGCGGACTGGACGCGGACAACTCCGACAACGTGTATGACGCGGCCGTGTGCCGGCCCAATGAGCGGGGGGGTCCCTTCATCTTCCAGCAGACCTTCACCACCAGCGTGCGCAGGTTCGGCCTTCCGCGCGGCTACGAAGGCACCTCGATGGCCGCGCCGCACGTGGCCGGCGCCGCCGCGCTGGTAATCGCCAGCCGGCGTCTGGGAGCCAACCCCGCGCCCGCCGACGTCGAGCGTCTGCTCGAGAACACGGCCCGCGACATCGGTCAGCCGGGCTTCGACCGCGACTACGGCCATGGTCTGCTGGACGTGGCGGCAGCCCTGCGGGATCCATCTCTCCCATCGCCGCCGATAGGCGAAGCCCCCCAGCAGCGCAGGTAGGCGCGGCCGGTCAGGTCGTGCGGATGATCATCACGCTGCAGGGAGCGTGATGAGACACCTTGTTCGGCACCGAGCCGAGCAGAAAGCGCTTGGCGCCTGTCATGCCCCTGTTGCCGACCACGATCAGGTCGGCGTCCTTCTCCTCGGCGACGTCGAGGATCGCATCCGCGGGATCTCCTTCGCGGGCCAGCGTCTCCACCTCGATCCCTGACTCCTTGAGGGTGCTTGCGCCCTGGTCAAGGGTCTCCACCACGTCCTCGCGCGGATTGACCATCCACTGGAGATCATCGGGCACCCCTCGGCGCTCATCGCGCAGGCGTCCCTCGGGCACCGGCTCGTAAGCGCTCACGAGATACACCTTGGCGCCCAGCACGCGCGCCAGCTCCGTGGCCTGGCGCACAGCCTCCTGGGCCGTGCTGGATCCGTCCGTTCCCACAACGATCGCTCCGAACATGCAGCTCCTTTGCCCGCGGAGGTCGACATCGATCATAGGCGCAGGGTCACCCGGGGCGATTTCCGTGGCAGTTCCGACGATCGCCGTCTACGATGCCCGGGCAATGGTCGCCTCCATCACCTGCCTCGCCGTCGATGACCACCCGGCGGTGCGCCAGGGCCTGGAGCTGTTGCTCGGGGGAGCTGACGACATCGAGCTCCTCGAGTCGGTCCCCTCGGGCGAGGAGGCCATCGACGCACTCGGGCGGCACTCGCCGCAGGTGGTGATCGTGGACGTCCGCCTGCCCGGCATCGACGGCATCTCGACCGTCAAGCGGATCGCTCAGGAGGCGCCCGCCGCCGGCACGGTGGTCTTCTCCGCCTACGGCGACAAGCGGCTGCTGTCGGATGCGATCGCGGCCGGTGCCCGCGGCTACGTGTTGAAGGGCTCGCCACCCGAGGACCTGATCCGCGCGATCCGCACGGTGAGCGACGGCGACGCCTTCGTGGATCCGTCGCTCTCTCCCACGCTGCTGATGACCAAGGGTGTGGAAGAGGCCCCGCTCTCCGAACGCGAGCGGGAGATCCTGCAGTTGCTGGCCGCGGGGCTGCACACCGAGCAGGTGGCGTCCCGCATCGGGCTCTCGGCCGAGACGGTCAAGTCAGACACGAAGCGGGCCATCACCAAGCTCGAGGCCGACGGACGGGTGCACGCCGTGGCCATCGCGCTGCGCCAGGCGCTGATCGAGTAGCTCAGTAACGGTCGCGAGGCGGCGCGACACGGTCGCGATCACGGTCACGACCGGAGAACTCGAGCGCAAGCCCTGCCACCAGGCCCACCACCCCGGCGACGATGAGGATGGTGCCGACAGTGGGGATCTCGATGCCGGAGACGCTGCCGGTCACGGCGTAGCGGAGGATCGCTCCTACCGCCGCGATGAAGATCGAAGCTCCGATGGTCACAATCTGAGTATATGCCCCGGTTCTGGATCTACATGCAGGTGGTGATCGTGATCTGCTGCATCGCATCCTTCGTGATCGCGATCATCAAGATCTGATCCTCAGGGGGGCGGCGACGCGGCCGTCTCAGCCACCTCCGAGGAGGGCGGGACGCCCATCGGGCCAGGCTCGTCACGACGATCGGCCTCCTCCATCGGATTTATCCACAGCTCCTCCACCAGGATCACGATCAACGACAGGATCGGCACTGCCACGATCAGGCCGAGGAGCCCGAACAGCTGGCCGACCACCACCACGCCGACCGCGATCACCGCCGGGTGCAGCTTCACGGTGCGCGACATCACGAGCGGAATCGTGAGGTTGCCCTCTACCTGCTGCACCAGCACGTAGATGCCCATCACCAGCAGGGCCTTGCCGGGCGACTGAGTGAGAGCGAACAGCACGGGCGGGATGCCGCCCGCGATCGCCCCGAAGTAGGGGATCACCACCAGCAGCGCCGCCAGCACCGCGAAGAAGATCGCGAAGTCCAGGCCGACGATGCTCAGCCCGATGTAGAGCAGCACCCCGGAGACCACCATGTCGGCCGCCACCCCCTGCATCCAGCCCACCCAGGAGCTGCGCAGCCGTCGCATGATCTCATCGGCCCGCGGGCGGTAGACCGGAGGCACGACCCGGCGCACGCCATCGATCAGCGGCGCGGGGTTGATGGCCATGTAGTAGGCGGTGATGAGGATCAGGACGAACGCGGCGAGCACCCCCGCCACGCCCAGGCCGATGGAAGCCAGCGGCCCGATCAGCAGTCCGGGATCGTCGGTGTATCGCCGCGTGAAGTCCTGGACCCGGTCGGTGACCTCCGTGGGCTGGGCGCCGGTGAGGTCGCCCACCCGGTCACTCAGGTCATCGATGTAGGCGGGCACCTCGCCGGCGAATTCGTTGGTCTGCTCGACGAAGGAGGGGATCACGAGGGCGAAGAACCCCACGATCAGCCCCACCCCGATCACCAGCGCAATCAGCGCGCCGATCGCCCGCGGCACCTGCCGGCGCTCGAGGCGCTCGGCCACCGCGGACAGGGCGATCGCCACGATCACCGTGATCAGGATCGCCAGCAGCAGGGTGACGAGCTCGTGGAAGAGGATCCCCAACAGCAGCAACCCTGCCGCGAGCAGGACCGCCCGGTAGGCCACCGTGCCGATTCCGCGTTCCTCGTCCATGTCCGACGAAGGTACCCGGCCGCTCGGCTTCTAATGTTGGGGCGTGACCAACTCCGAGGCTCACCGCCGCGCTCGCGAGCGCGGGCCCTCCCGGCTGCTCTACGCCCCCGTGCGCGCGACCTTCGTGGCCTTCTTCCGGCTCTGGTTCCGGCTGCGGATCAGCGGCGCCGAGCACCTGCCCGAGTCCGGCCCCGCGGTGATCACGCCCAACCACAAGAGCTTCTGGGACTCGTTCTTCATCGGCGCCGCCACTCGCCGGCACCTGCGCTTCATGGGCAAGTCGGAGCTGTTCGAGGGCTGGAAGGGGCCGCTGCTGGTGAGGCTGGGAGCCTTTCCCGTGCGCAGAGGGGAGTCCGATGAGGACGCGCTCGACACCGCGCGCGCGATCCTCGACCAGGGTGGCCTCCTGTCGCTCTTTCCCGAGGGCACCCGAGTGCGCGAGCCCGACTCGCTCGGCGAGCC
>JACCUE010000043.1 GCA_013812005.1 Thermoleophilaceae bacterium | reverse complement strand
CCGAGGCCCACGAGGCCTCCGTGACCGGCGACACCGTCGGTGACCCCTACAAGGACACCGCCGGCCCGGCGATCAACCCGATGATCAAGGTGGCGAACATCGTGGCGATTCTGATCATCCCCTTCCTGGTCTGACCGAAGCTGAGGTTGACAGTCGGCGCCCCGAGGGGTGTCGGCTGTCGGCTCGCTCTGTAGCTTCCGCCCGTGGCCGAGCGCAGACCGAAGGACACCGGGCTCGAGCGGGTGCTCGGCACTGGGGCGCTGTTCAGCACCGCCTACGGCAATGTGGGCAGCTCGATCTACTACGCGCTGGGGCTGGTGGCGGTCTTCGCCCTCGGCATGACGCCGGTGGTGTTCCTGATCGCCGGCCTGATCTTCCTCTGCACCGCCGCCACCTACACCGAGGCGACGACGATGTTCCCCGAGGCCGGCGGCTCCTCGTCGTTTGCGCGCCACGCCTTCAACGAGTTCTGGTCCGCGGTGACGGCGTGGGGGCAGATGCTCAACTACATCATCACCGTCGCGATCTCGGCGTTCTTCCTGCCCCACTACCTCGGGATCATCTGGGAGCCGTTGCTCACAGCACCGGGAGACATCATCACGGGGATCGCCGTGGTGGTCCTGCTCGGCGCGGTCAACGTGTTCGGCGCACGTGAGGCCGCCAGCCTCAACGTCGTGCTGGCCGTAGCCGACTTCCTCACCCAGGTGGCGCTCGTGGTGCTGGGCATCGTGCTGGTGCTATCGCCCGAGACGCTCGTGGAGAACGTGGACTTCGGCGTGTCGCCGACGCTGAGCGACTTCCTCATCGCGATACCCGTCGGAATGGTCGCCTTCACCGGCATCGACACGATCTCCAACATGGCCGAGGAGGCGCGCGACTACGGCGAGACGGTCCCGCGCGCGATGAGCGGGGTCGTGGTCGCCGTGATGGTGGTCTCGCTGACCCTGCCGGCGGTCGCGCTGTCGGCGATGCCCGTCGAGGACGGCCGCACGCTGCTCGCCCTCGGGCCCGAGGAGGGCGGGTTCGCCGACAACCCGGTGCTCGGCGTCGTGCAGAACCTGAACCTTGGCTCGCTCGAGCCGATCGCCGAGGTCTATGTGGGGTTGCTGGCGGCCACGATCCTGCTCGTAGCCACCAACGCCGGTCTGATCGGCCTGTCGCGGCTGAGCTACTCGATGGGCCAGTACCGACAGCTCCCCGAGAGCCTGCGCCGGCTGCACCCGCGCTTTCGCACCCCCTACGTGGCGATCATCGTCTTCGGCTTGCTCGCCTGCCTGACGATCCTCCCGGGACAGGCCGAGTTCCTCGGCACGGTCTACGCCTTCGGCGCGATGCTGGGGTTCACGGTCGCCCACGCGTCGGTGATCGCGCTGCGCTTCTCAGCGCCGGACTCCGAACGCCCCTACCGTTCGCCGTGGAACGTGCGCGTGCGCGGCACGGAGGTCCCGATGACGGCCATCTTGGGTGGCTTCGGCACCGGCGCCGCGTTCGTGGTCGTGACCGTGCTCAACGTCCAGACCCTGATCACGGGCGGGCTGTGGATCGCGATGGGGATTGCGATCTACGTGACCTACAGGCGCCGCCAGGGGCTGAGCCTGCGAGAGACCAACAAGATCGTGATGCCCAAGGCGGTGGTCGAGCACGAGGTGGAGTACGAGTCCGTGCTGGTCGCATTCGAGGACGGGCGCTTCTCGGGAGCCGCGGTTTCGACGGCCGCCCGGCTGGCGGCGCACCGGCGACGTGGCATCCACGTGCTCATCACGATCTCCGTCCCCCCCAACCTGCCGATCGACGCCGGAATGCCGGAGGAGGAGACACGCGCACAGACGGCGATCGACTCCGCGCGGGTGCGGGGCGGGCGCCGCGTGACCGGGCACTGGGAGAAGGTGCGCCCTGACCAGGCAGGACGGCGGATCACCGACGAGGCGAGGCAGATAAACGCGCAGGCGATCGTGATGACGCTGCCGCCGCGGCGCACTGGCTCGTCGCTGTTCGGCAAGACCGTCGAGACCGTGCTGGCCGACCGGCCGTGCCGGGTGATCATCGACTCCTCACCGGCCGCCGAGGCAGCAGCCGTCGCCGAGCGACCGGCCTAGGATTACGTCCATGAGCCGCGGCTACCTGTTCGCGACGCGCGCTCTCGGCGCCCTGCTGCTCCTGGCCGGGCTCGCCATGGCGGGCATGGCTCTGGCCCAGGGGGGTGGGCCGCTCGCAGTGGGCGTGATCATCGGCGCTGCCTTCGCCCTGGCGGGGGGCGGCAGGCTCTGGCTCGCCCGTGGCGGAGGGCCGTGAGCTCGCAGCGTGACGGCGGTGGCCGGGTGCGGGAGGGATTGCGCCGTGGCTCCGAGCAGGCCGATGCTCGCATAGCCCGCGGACTCGGCGAGCCGGCGCTGTTCGCGATCGCGCTCAGCGCGATCGGGGCCTCCATCTACTTCGCTCTCGGGGTCGTTGCGGGGGACGCCCTGGGGCTGACCCCCCTCGTCTTCCTGGTGGCCGCCCTCCTGTTCGTGGTCACGATGCTCACCTACGTCGAGGGCAACTCCCTGCACCCCGAGCGCGGCGGCGCGTCGACTTTGGCGCGGTACGCGTTCAACGAGCTCTGGAGCCTCGTGGCCGGCTGGGCCATCCTGCTCGACTACCTGATCGTGATGGCGATCGGCGCCTTCGCGGTCTCGCACTATCTGAGCGCGTTCTGGGGCCCGGCGGCCGGTCCGGGGATCGAGCTGGCGATCACGGCAGCGACGCTCGCGTTCGTGGCCTGGCGCAACGTCGACGGGCTCACCGCCGAGCGGTTCAGATTCGTTCTGCGGCTGTCGCTGGCAAATCTGGTGCTGATGATCGCGATCATCAGCTTCGGAGCGGTAACGCTGTTCGACGCCGGCGCAGTGATCGATTCCATCGACCTTGGCAGCGCACCCGGTTGGGACGACCTGATCTTCGCGGCGGTGGTGGCCACGGTGGCGACGACCGCCATCGAAGCGGCGTCGGGCCTGGCCGGAGATCTGCGTGTGGGCCGCCGGGGTCTGCGCCGGGTCGTGGCTGCGGGGGCGGGGGCAGTGGTGCTCATCTTCGGCGGCGTGTCGGTGATCGCCCTGATGGCGGTGCCCGTACAGGACGGCCAGACTGAGCTTGGCACCCGCTTCGAGGACGCGCCCGTGCTCGGCGTGGTCTCGGCCTTCGATCCCGCGTGGGTAGCTGAGGGCTTCCGCTACGCGGTCGGTGCGATGGGCGCGCTGGTGCTCGTGCAGGCCGTCAACGGGCAGATGCTCGGGATCTCTCGGCTCTCGTACTCCCTCGCGACCAACCGGCAGGTCCCCAGCCTGCTCGGAAGACTGCACCCGCGCCGGTCCACGCCGTACGTGGCGATTCTCGCCGCCGGGGTGCTGGCGTTCGCCCTCAGCATCCCCGACATCGACTTCGCGATAGGGATCTTCGCGTTCGGCGCGATGCTGGCCTTCACGATCGCCCACCTGGCGGTGATCGTCCTGCGGTTCCGCGAGCCCGATCGCAGGAGGGTGTTCAAGATTCCCCTCTCCATCGCTGTGGGCCGCGGGTCGGTCCCGCTCCCCGCCGCGCTCGGGGCGCTGCTCTCCGGCGCGGGATGGTTGAGCGTGATCGCGTTTCACGAAGGCGCGCGCGTGGTGGGGGGCCTCTGGATGGCGGCGGGCCTCGTGCTCTACGGCGTATACCGGCGCAGCCAGGACATGTCGCTCACGAAGCGGTTCACCATTCCCGAGGAAGCTCTCCGGGAGGCCAAGGACGTGCAGTACGGCAGCATCCTCGTCCCCGTGTTCGGGGGGGCGCTCGACGACGACATCGTGGGCACGGCCGGCCGGCTGGCAGCGGAGGAGGCCGGCGACGGTGAGGGCGGCGCCGTGCTGGAGGCCCTCTACGTGTTCGAGATACCGATGTCGCTGCCGATCGACGCGCGGGTACCCGACGACCGGGTCGAGCAGGCGCGGGAGGCGCTGGCCCGCGCCAAGGAGGTGGGTGAGGAGTACGACGGCGTGGAGGTGGCCACCGCCATGGTTCGCGGGCGTACCGCCGGCTCCGCGATCGTGACCGAGGCCCGTCGCCGGGGGGTCGAGGCGATCGTCCTGGCCGCCGAGGCGCCGAGCCGCACCCGCGGCGGTAGACGGATGGGTGGCCACGGTGTCGCCCGCGACCGCTTTGCGGGGGAGATCACCCGCTACGTGATCGAGAAGGCTCCGTGCAAGGTGCTGCTCACGGCGCCGCCGGAGTAAGGAGAAGGGTGCGGTGCTCGCCGGAACGACGTTCCGGCTGCGCTCCTCCCCAGGGGGAGAAGGGTGGGGTGCTCGCCCGAACGACGTTGCGGCTGCGCCTCTCCCCAGGGGGTCCCGTGGCCCCGGCGATCTGAGCACGTCGGCAGCCGGCCGGCACGGCCCGCGCCGGCGCTATTGTGCGCGCCATGATCGTCGTAGTCGTAGGTTGCGGGCGGGTGGGCTCGGCCATCGCCAAGTCGATGCTCGTCGAGGGTCACGAGGTGTCTGTGCTCGACGAGAATCCGGAGGCGATCGCCCTCCTCAACCGCGGGCAGGATCGCAGCTGGGAGGACCTCGGCGGGTCCTTCACGGTCGGCACTGCTCTGGAGATCGACGCGTTGCTCGCCGCCGGAATCGGACAAGCGGACGCCTTCGTGGCCTCCACCGACGGCGACAACACCAATCTGGTGATCGCCCAGATCGCAAAGCGACGCTTCAACGTGGAGCGAGTGGTGGTCCGCGTGCTCGATCCGGGCCGGGCCCGCTGGTATGCCGAGCAGGGCCTGCAGACCGTCTGCCCCACGCAGACCGCCATCGAGCTGCTCGAGGCCGCCGTGCGCGGTCAGGTCCCCTTCGAGGGAGTGTCCGGCTGATGCAGGTCAGGCGCTGATGTACATCCTGATCGTCGGCGCGGGCAAGGTGGGCTGGAACCTCGCGCGCGAGCTGGTGGAGAAGGAGAACGAGGTGATCGCGATCGAAAGCAGCCGCCGTCGCTACGAGGTGGTGGAGGAGGAGCTCGAGCACTCGATCCAGTACGGCGACGGCACCGAGCTGTGGGTGCTCGAGCGCGCCGGCATCGAGCGGGCCGATCTCGTGATCGCGGTCACCGGCGACGACGAGGACAACATCCTGATCTGCCAGATGGCGCGTGAGAAGTACGGCGTGGAGCGGGTCGTGGCGCGCTGCAACAACCCCCGCAATCTCCAGCACTTCGAGCTCCTGGGCGTCAAGCCGGCCATCTCGGCCACGGACCTGATCCTGCGGCTGATCGAGCACGAGGTCCCCAAGTACGGGCTCGTGCATCTGCTGGACCTCAAGGAGGAGCGTCTCGAGATCATCGAGATGGAGGTGGAGGAGGGATCCCACGCCGACGGCGTCCAGGTGGCCGACCTAGGCCTGCCCGACGGCTCGCTGGTGATCTCGATCCTGCGCGACGGCGGCGGCTTCGTGCCCAAGGGCGATTCCGTGGTCAGAGCGGGCGACGAAGTGCTGCTGGTGCTCGACATCGGCCTCGAGGACTCGGTCACCGGGCGTTTCTCGGGCATCGCCCCTGCAGCCAGCGCCGACGTCGGATAGAGGTGGCCGTCCGCGAGGTCGATCACCTCCTCGTCGGCGGGGGGCTTGCCGCCGCGGCGTGCGCCCGCACGCTGCGGGAGGAGGGGGCGGATGGCACGATCCTGCTCGTGGGCCGCGAGTCCGACGCGCCCTACCACCGGCCGCCGCTGTCGAAGGGCTATCTGCGCGGCGAGAGCGACCGCGCCGACGCCCTCGTGAACCCTCCGGAGTGGTGGGACGAGAATGGCGTCGAGCTGCTCACGCGTACGAGCGTGATGAAGCTCGACCCGGCCGAGCGG
>JACCUE010000028.1 GCA_013812005.1 Thermoleophilaceae bacterium | reverse complement strand
AGTTCGTGACCTGGATCGAGCACATGAACGCCGACATGCTGGCCGCCGGCGTCGAGGTGGGTGACCGGTACAGCTTCGATGTCGTGCACGGTCACGACTGGCTCGTGGCCGGCGCGGGCGATCACCTAGCCAAGCGCTTCCGCTGCCCTTTCGTGACCACGATTCACGCCACCGAGTACGGCCGCCACCAGGGGTGGGTGGACAAGCACCCCCAGTCCTACATCCACGGTGTGGAGCGCTGGATGGCCAACCGGGCGGAGCGCGTGATCACCTGCTCGGCCTACATGCGCGAGCACGTGGCCGACGTCTACGGACTCGAGGAGGAGCAGATCGCGGTGATCCCCAACGGGATCGATCCCTCCGAGCTGGTGCCGGTGGACGACCTCGACGCCCTCCGCGCGCACTTCGCGCAGCCCGACGAGCGCCTGGTGCTGCTCGTGGGCAGGCTCGTCTACGAGAAGGGATTCCAGCTGGCGCTCGAGGCGCTGCCGGGCCTCATCGAGCGGGTGGGCAACGTGCGCTTCCTCGTGGCCGGCTCGGGCACGGCCGAGCCTGAGCTGCGCGAGCAGGCGAAGGCTCTCGGCCTGGACGAGCACGGCACGTTTCTCGGCTGGATCGGCGACGACGTGCTCCATTCGCTCTACCGGATCGCCGATCTGACGGTGGTGCCGTCGATCTACGAGCCGTTCGGCCTGGTCGCCCTCGAGGCGATGGCGTCCGGCTGCCCGTGCCTGGTGGCCGACACCGGCGGTCTGCGGGAGGTGGTGCCCAACGAGAACGTGGGCCTGCGCTTCCGCTCGCGCGACCCCGAGTCGCTCGGTCAGATGGCCGAGCGCCTGCTCACCGACGCCGGCCTGCGCGACCGGCTGGTGGCCGAGGCCTCCGAGCACGTGCTCACCTTCGACTGGGCCGACGTGGCCCGTCAGGCGGCTGAGCTCTACGGCGAGGTGCTGACCGCCTCGGCGCGGGTTCGCTGAGCCGTAGAGCATCGGCTTACCGACCAGATCCACGGTTGGGCGAGGGTATGCATGTAGGTCATGCAGGACCTCGACGAAGCTCTGGTCAGCTGGCCCGGCGGCTAGCGGATCAGCGCGGGTCGCGTGTTGGAGATGTAGGCGCGCCGCAGCCGCGCACCTTCAACTCCACGCGCGGAGAGGCGCAGCCTCAGGATCCCCGTGCGTGAGGTGAACGGGGACCCCGCCGCCCACACGAAGTTGCCCAGGCTGTATGCCACGACGCGCCGCCCGCGCCGCTCCACGGGCTGGAGCACGTGGGGGTGGGCGCCGAGCACGGCATCGGCTCCGCCGGTGAGAGCGGCTGCGGCGAGCGAGCGCTGCCGGGCGTCGGGGCTCGTGGACCGCTCGACTCCCCAGTGAAAGGTGGTCACGACCACATCGGCGCGCCGCGCCGCCCGCCTCGTGTCCCGGCGGACGATCTCCGGGGTGGCCACGACGGTGCCCGGGCTGCTCGGCCCGGCGCCGAACCCCGCCGGGTTGATGTCAGAGAAGCCGACGAAGGCGATCCGCAACCCCAGCCGCTCGACCACGCGCAGGCGCCTGGCCGCCTCGGCGTCCCGGCCCGCGCCGACGCTGGTCATGCCGAAGCGCCGGATCCAGGCGAGCGTGTCCGTGAGGGCGGCGGGGCCGAAGTCGCCCGCGTGGTTGTTGGCCAGGTTGAGCACGTCCATGCCGGCGAAGCGGGCGGCCACGCGCAGGGCGGCGGGGCGGCCACGGAAGGTGTACTCCTTGCCGGAGATGGCCGAGCCGCGCCGTGACACGGCGCACTCAAGGTTGCCGAAAGCCACGTCGGCCGAGCGCAGCCGGCGCGCAACGCCGCTCCACGGGTAGCGGTAGCCGCGCTGATGCATGACGGCGGCAACGCCGTCGCCCAGGTTGATGTCGCCGACCGCGTCGAGGGTCACGTGGCGCGAGCGCACGCGCACGGGAAGCGAAGCCTCCGCGCCGGCGACGCGGGCGCGCAGCCGATAGTGCCGGGCTAGCCGCCGGGGCCGTACGCGCAGGCGGTAGCGCCCGCCCCGGTCCGCCGTACGGGTGGCAATCCTGCGCCAGCGCCCGCTGCGCCTGATCTGAATCGCCACGCGCGACTGCGGGGTCGCCCGGCGTCCGCGCAGGGGGATGGGCGTGCCGGTGGCCACCACGCGCGGTGCCTCCAGCCGGCCCGAGCTCGGTGGCGGAATGGGGGTTTCCGGCGCCGGTGGGGGTGCGGGAGGATCGACGGGGGGCAACTGGGCGGCGGCTGGAATGACGCAGGCGGCCAGTGAGACTCCTGCGAGCCCAGCCGCGAGGAGCAGGCGGGCGGTTCGCGTCGTCGGCGCCATCCCAGCGACCCTACCCGCCGCCGGAGCCCGGCTCGACTACGCTGGAC
>JACCUE010000013.1 GCA_013812005.1 Thermoleophilaceae bacterium | reverse complement strand
TTCCGGATCGAGCACGTGTCGCGCTTCCGCTCCGCCAAGGAGACCCGCGAGGCTCTCAATGCCTTCGAGGAGGGCAAGGTCGACATCCTGATCGGCACCCACCGGCTGCTCTCGCGCGATGTGCGGCCCAAGGACCTCGGGCTGCTGATCGTGGACGAGGAGCAGCGCTTCGGCGTGAAGCAGAAGGAGCTGCTGCGCCAGCTGCGCCTGCGCGTGGACGTGCTGTCGCTGAGCGCCACACCGATTCCCAGGACGCTGCAGATGTCCCTGGCCGGGCTGCGCGACATCTCCGTGATCGAGACCCCGCCCGAGGGGCGGCGGCCCGTCAAGACCTACGTGGGCGAGTACGACGAGGAGCTGGTGCGCCGCTCCATCGAGCGCGAGCTGGCCCGCAAGGGCCAGGCGTTCTTCCTCCACAACCGGGTGGACACGATCGACGAGACGGCCGAGCGGGTGCGGGCGATGTGCCCATCGGCCCGGGTGATGGTGGCCCACGGCCAGATGGAGGAGAAGAAGCTCGAGCAGGTGATGCTGGGCTTCCTGCGCGGCGAGGCCGACGTGCTCGTGTGCACCACGATCATCGAGTCCGGACTCGACATCGCAAGCGCCAACACGCTGATAGTCGAGCGCGCCGACGACTTGGGCCTGGCGCAGCTCTACCAGATCCGCGGGCGCGTGGGGCGGTCGGCAGAGCGCGCCTACGCCTATCTGCTCTACCCCAGCGCGGCCGTTCTCACCGAGGAGGCCGGTGCTCGCCTGGCCACGCTGTCCGACTACACAGAGCTCGGCTCGGGCTTCAAGATCGCCATGCGCGACCTCGAGATCCGCGGCGCAGGCAACCTGCTGGGCGACGACCAGTCGGGCCACGTGGCGGCGGTGGGCTTCGAGCTGTACGTATCGATGCTCGACGACGCGGTGGCCGCCCTGGCCGGCGACTCGGCCGACGAGGCGCCGGAGCCGGTGCGCGTCGACCTGCCGGTGGACGCCTACGTGCCCGGGAACTACGTGCCCTACGAGGCGGCCAAGATCGAGATCCACCGCCGCGTGGCCGGGGCCAAGGAGATCGCCGACCTGATCCTCCTCAGGGAGGAGCTCGAGGACCGCTTCGGTCCGGTGCCCGGGCCGCTCGACAATCTGATCCGCGTGCAGGACGCGCGGATCAAGCTCGGACGTGCGGGAGCGCGCAGGGTCGACTTCGCGGGCGGGCGGCTCTCGGTGACGCCGGTCGAGCTCGACTCGCGCAGGGTCAAGCTGCTGCGCGAACTGATACCCGAGGCCGTATACGAGTCGGGCCGCTCAACCGTGCGCGTGCGGGTCCCCGAGGACTCCGCGGAACGCTTCCCCGTGGTGGTCACCGCCGCGGAAGCGATCCTCGAGGCGGTCACCTCGCCCGATCCCGGATGAACCTCCCTTCTCTCCAGGCGCCCTTCGCTACCATGCGCCGTCGCCGCGAAGGAGCGCCGGTGCGCCAGCGGCTTCGCGCCCCGAGACTTAGGCGCGCTTGAGACTTTCCACCTACACACCGAGGTCATGATTTCTCGCTTCACGCCAGCACGCTCTCTTGCCACGTTTGCCCTCGCCGGCCTCTGCGCGGCCGCCGTCGTGGGCTGCGGCAACGACGTACCGCCCAGCGCCGTGGCCAAGGTCGGGGACTCCACGATCAGCAAGGAGGACTTCGACCGCTGGTATGAGAACGCCGCCGCCGGCGCCTCGCAGGGCGGCCAGGCCGTCGCGCCCGACCCGCCGGACTACGAGAAGTGCGTGGCCGGCCTGCAGGAGCAGCCGTCGCCCGAGGGGGCTGGCAAGCCCACAGAGGACGCTCTTCAGAAGCAGTGCAAGGAGCAGTACGAGAGCCTTCGCGACCAGGTCATGCAGTTCCTGATCCAGGCTCAGTGGGTACAGCAGGAGGCCGAGGCGCGGGGCGTGTCCGTGTCCGACGAAGAGGTCAAGAAGAGCTTCGAGGACCAGAAGACGAAGGCCTTCCCCAAGGAGGCCGACTACCAGAAGTTCCTCAAGGACAACGGCATGTCCGAGGAGGACATCCTCTTCCAGGTCAAGCTCGACCAGTTGCAGACCAAGCTCACGAAGAAGATCACCGAGGGCAAGGCCACGCCCTCGGACGAGGAGGTCGCCGCCGAGTACGAGAAGAACAAGAAGACCTACGCCGTGCCGGAGTCGCGCGACTTGAGCCTCGTCCTGACCAAGACCGAGGCCAAGGCCGAGCAGGCCAAGGCGGCCCTGGACGACGGTGACAGCTTCAGGAAGGTCGCCAAGGAGTTCTCCATCGACGAGGCCACCAAGCCGCAGGGCGGCAAGCTCCCCGACGTCACCCGCGGCCAGCAGGACCGCGATCTCGAGGAGGCTGCGTTCGCCGCGAAGAAGGGCGAGCTTGAGGGCCCCGTCGAGGCGCAGTTCGGCTTCTACGTCTTCCAGGTCGACGAGATCACGCCTGCCTCCCAGCCCACCCTCGAAGACGTGAAGGACCGGATCACGCAGCAGCTGCGCTCGACCAACGAGCAGAAGGTGCTCGACGACTTCATCAAGGACTTCAGGGAGAAGTACAAGGAGCAGACCCAGTGCGCGGACGACTACCGGATCGCGGAGTGCGACAACGCGCCCGAGAAGGAGGACACCAACACCGGTCCGGCTTCCGGAGGCGCGCCCGGCGCACCTCAGCCGCCGCAGGGCGCACCCCCGCCCCAGGGCGCTCCGGTTCCGCCGCAGGGCGCACCCCCGCCCCAGGGCGCTCCGGTTCCGCCCCAGGGCGCACCCCCGCCCCCGCCGTCGCCTCAGGGTCCCGCCAGCCCGTAAGGGCGTCGTCGGTGCGGTGCTCCTCCCCAAGGGCGGTGGGAGGTTGAGCGACGGCCTGGCCGGCGCCCTCGCGCGCCTCGACGAGATCACCCGGCGCTTGCGCCGGGAGTGTCCGTGGGACCGCGAGCAGGACGCGCGCTCGATCGTCCCCCACACCGTCGAGGAGGCCTACGAGCTGGCCGACGCCGCCCATTCCGGCGATGACGCGAAGATGCTCGACGAGCTTGGCGACGTGCTGTTTCAGGTCGTGTTCCTGTCCCTCCTCCTGGAGGAGCGCGGTGCCGGCGACCTGGCGCAGGTGGCCGACCACTGCCGCCGGAAGCTGATCCGCCGCCACCCGCATATTTTTGGGTGCGGTGCTCGCCGGAACGACGTTCCGGCTGCGCTCCTCCCCGGGGAGGAGCGCACCGCGCCCGCTACTCCGGACGAGGTGCTGCGCAACTGGGACACGATCAAGGCAGAGACCGAGGGCGGTGGCCTGTTCGGCGACCTCCCAGCGACTCTGCCGGCCACCCTGTACGCCAAGAAGGCGCAGCGCCGCGGCTCCCGGGTCGAGGGACAGGACGCGCCGGCGCCGGGAGTGGCAGAGTCCGCCGCGGCACTGGACTGTGCGGACGGGCGCGACGAGCGCTTCCAAGCGGCCGGTGAGCTGCTGTTCGCCGCAGTGACCGAGGCGTCCGGGGCGGGGGTCGATCCCGAGCTCGCGCTGCGGGCGGCGGCAGACAGGTACATCGCACGCATACGGGAAGGCCAGGAGAACACGTGAGCGAGATCAGCCAGGTGACGGCGCGCCAGATCCTCGACAGCCGCGGCAATCCGACGGTGGAGGTCGAGCTGACCACAGCCTCCGGGGCCGTGGGCCGCGCGGCGGTGCCTTCGGGCGCCTCGACCGGGGAGTTCGAGGCGGTGGAGCTTCGCGACGGCGGCGAGGCCTTCGGCGGCAAGGGCGTGACCAGCGCCGTGGCCAACGCGAACGGCGAGCTGGCCCAGGTCGTGACCGGGCTCGACGTGACCGATCAGGCGGCGCTCGACCAGGCGATGATCGACCTCGACGGCACCCCCAACAAGGGCCGCCTGGGCGCCAACGCGATCCTCGGCATCTCGCTGGCGGCGGCAAAGGCAGGCGCGGCGGAGGCCGGGCAGCCGCTTTGGCGCCACCTCGGCGGCGAGGGGGCCCACGTGCTTCCCGTGCCGATGATGAACGTGCTCAACGGAGGTGCCCACGCCGACAACAAGGTCGACTTTCAGGAGTTCATGATCGTGCCCGTGGGCGCGTCGAGCTTCTCCGAGGGCCTGCGGATGGGCGTCGAGGTATTCCAGGCGCTGAAGCGGACACTCCGCGGACGCGGTCTCTCGACCGCGGGCGGCGATGAGGGCGGCTTCGCGCCGGACCTCGACTCCAACGAGGCGGCGCTGCAGGTGGTGCTCGAGGGCGTCGAGTCGGCTGGTTACGCACCCGGAGAGGATGTGGCCATCGCGCTCGATCCGGCCACGAGCGAGATCCACTCCGCCGGCGTGTACCGCCTGGAGCACGAGGGGCGCGACCTCTCGCCCGAGGAGATGGCCGCCTACTGGGAGGAGATGGCAGGCCGCTACCCGATCGTGTCCATCGAGGACGGGATGGACGAGGAGGACTGGGACGGCTGGAAGGTCCTCACCGATCGCCTGGGCGAGCACGTGCAGCTCGTGGGCGACGACCTGTTCGTGACCAATCCCGAGCGCCTGGGCACGGGCATCGAGCGCGGCGTGGCCAACTCGATCCTGGTGAAGGTGAACCAGATCGGCACGCTGAGCGAGACCCTCGAGGCGATCCGGGTGGCCACCGAGGCCGGCTACACGGTTGTGATGTCCCACCGTTCGGGCGAGACCGAGGACGTGACGATCGCCGACCTGGCGGTGGCCACCGGCTGCGGCCAGATCAAGACCGGCGCGCCGTCGCGCTCTGACCGTGTGGCCAAGTACAACCAGCTGCTGCGGATCGAGGAGGCGCTGGGCGAGCGGGCCCGGTACCCCGGTCGTTCAGCTTTCCGTGCTTAGTGGAGACCACTTAGTTGGTCAGGCGAGCTCCGGCAGTCCCACCATCGCCCGGAACGACGTGGCGTCGTTGAGGTGGGGCATCGGGCCGTCGGGCACTGCCACGTCGAGGAACTCGCAGAGCGGCCCCCAGCCCTCCTTGACCTCGTAGACGAGCAGCCTGTCGGCCGGCACCCTGCTCTTCACGTCCTCGTTGTGGGCCAGGTAGGTCTCGATCGCGAAGTCCTTGTCGTCGAAGCGGCCCATGAAGGTCCCGTCCCAGATCAGCCCGTTGATCATCTGCATGGCCTCGGGCGAGACCTCCACGCTGCCGCCCTGGAGCTCTCCCTTGGAGGCCGCCTGGGCGGAGGCGTGGATGCTTTTCGCGCAGCTGGCGTACCAGGCCTCAGGATCGCGCACGCTGAGCAGCACCCTGGCGTCGGGGAACGTCTCCCAGATCTGGGCCCAGAACGTGCAGGCCGGCCAGTCGACGGTTGACTCCCAGCCCTCCAGCAGCGCCTCCCAATCGACCTCTTCGCCGTCCACGGCGGCCTGCCAGCCCGGCAGCAGCTCCGGCCGGCGCGCAATATCGATCATGTGAAACGAGGGCCCGAAGCCCAGCTGCTCGAGCGCCGCCTTCTGCGACATCGTCCCCGTACGTCCGAATCCGGCACCGATCACCTTCACAAGCGCATCTCCTTGTCGATCATCTTCATCTCCGTCACCACTGCAGCAGCATCAGGCCGATCGTCACGCCCGGGCCGATCGTGATTGCGAGGCCGAGCTGTCCCGGCTGCGGTTCGCGATCGGCGATCGTGCGCTGGAGCACGAGGAACGCTGACGGGGTCCCCACGTTGCCGTGCTCGGAGAGCACCGCGGCGCTGGGGGCGACATCCTCCGCGCTCAGCCCGAGTCCACGCTGAAGTCCTTCGATGATGCCCCGTCCGCCGGGATGCAGCGGCCAGTGGTCGATCATGCCGACGTCGACTTGGTGGCGGTCGAGGAACTCGTGCACGAGCTCCGGTACGCCCGTTTCTGCGAGCGCCGGCAACTCGCGCGCCATCCGCATGTGGGTGTCTTCGCCGGTGACCGCGAAACGCACGTGGTCGAGGGTGCCCGGCAGTTGGTGTACCGCCGTCGCCACGATCCGGGGGCCGGCGGCATGACCGCGCTCGGCCGCCTCCAGCGAGAGCAGAGCGGCGGCGGCCCCGTCGCCGAACAGCGCAGAGCCCACGATCTTGACCTTCTCGTCGTCTGCGGTGACGGGAGAGAGGAACCCGCTGGTGCTCTCCGCAGCCACCACGAGCGCCTTCTCCGCCGGCCGGTCGCGCAGCGCCTGTGAGGCGAGTCGCAGCAGCGGCACTGCGCTCGCGCAGCCGACCCCCACGATGTGATACTTGTCGGCGTCGGGGCGCAGCGCGTAGTGATCAACCAACCGGTGTGCGAGCGTCGGCCCGCCCAGCGAGTAGTAGTTCGCGGTGACCACAACGCCCACCTCGCTCAGATCGGCGCCGAGCCCGTCGACCGCCTGGGTGGCCAGCCGCATCAGCTGCTCCTCCGTGAGCTCGGTGCGCTGCTGCAGGGTCCGCTCCAGCGACTCGGACGAGACCTCGAGGCCGCGCGTGCGGACGCCGCAGCGGGCGAAGACCTCCTTCGCGAAGCCATTATCCGCCAGTCCGAGCAGGTCGAGTACCTCAGCTTGGTCGAGGGAGGTCTCCGGGGTCGCGCTCGCCAGAGCGGAGATGGTCGCAAGCAGATCGTACGCCCGGGGATCGGACGCGACTGGCCGATTTTCGACAGGGAGCAACGCCTCGGGCATGACCGACCCAACTATCCGGCACGCTCCAGGCGGGCACAAGACGCAATCGACCGCAGATATCGAAGGGCGCGGGCTACCTAGGCGGACTCAGTAGTAACTACGGAACCGCACATCACGCGAGGCCGCCTGAGAGAATCCGGGCACCGAGGTCCAACCCATTGCGCAGGCACCCACTCACCGTCGTCCTGGCCGACGACCACGTCGTGGTCCGTAGCGGCCTGCGGGTGCTGCTCGAGTCCGCGCCGTCGATCGACGTCGTGGCCGAGGCGGGCGACATGCACAGCGCGATGGAGGCGGTCGAAGAGCACCGTCCCGATGTGCTCGTCCTCGATCTGCACATGCCGGGCGAGCCGAGCCTGCCGGCCATACCCCGATTGCGCGAACGGTGTCCCGGCACGCGGGTGGTCGTACTCACCGCCCAGCGCGATACCAGCTACGTAGGGGAGGCGATGCGACTGGGCGCGGCCGGCTACGTGCCCAAGGAGGCCGCCGAGAGCCACCTGCTCGCGGCGATCGAGATTGCCGCGGAGGACGGCACTTACCTCGAGCCGCGGCTCGGGGCGCGGCTGGCCGCCAACGTGGCCTCAGCCGGCAGGACGGCTGCGACGCTCAGCGACCGCGAGGTCGAGGTGCTGCGCCTGATCGCTCGGGGCCTGACCAACCGCGAGATGGCCGAGCGCCTGTACTTGAGCGTGCGGACCGTGGAGAGCCACAGGGCCCGGATCCAGCGCAAGCTCGGGCGCTCTCGTCGCTCCGATCTCGTGGAGTACGCGCTCGAGCGCGGCATGGTCGAGGCCTCGGACGTGCCCGCCTGATCAGCCGACCGGCAGCAGCGCCGTGACCTTCGTGCCCGAGCCCGGCTGCGAGCCGATCTCCAGCTCGCCGGCCAGCAGGTCCACCCGCTCGCGCATGCCGCGCAGCCCGAACCCGGAGCTCTCGCCGCCCGGGTCGAAGCCGCCTCCGTCATCGGTCACGCAGATCCGCAGCTTCCCATCTCGCTGGGCGACCTCGACGAACACCCGGCTCGCGCCGGCATGCCGGGCGGCGTTGCTCAGTGACTCCTGAGCGATCCGGTAGGCCGCCGTCTCCACGTCGGGTGCCAGGCGCTGCGGCGCGCCTTCGGTGTCGTGCAGCTCGAGGCGGGTGTCGACCTCGATCCCGTACACGACCTGTGTCCGCTCCGCCAGATCCTGCACCGACGCCTCCAATCCCAGCTCGTCCAGCGCTGCGGGCCGCAGATCGGCTATCAGACCCCGCAGCTTGTCCATCTCGCTCTCGATCTGCTCCTGGGCTTCGCGCATCTGCACGACCATCTCGTCGACCGTGCCCGTGCGCACCCGGGACGCAAGCTGCACGTGTAGCGCGGCGAGGCCCTGCAACGTCTCATCGTGCAGCTCCCGTGCCCAGCGCGCCCTCTCGGCCTCGGCTGCCTTCAGCCGCTCCCGTGCCGCGCGCGCACGGGCGTCGTGCAGCGCCGCCTGCATCGCCACCTGTTCGCTCACGTCGGTGAACACGACGACCGCTCCGGCCACGCCCGGCTCGCTCACGGGGGCGCTCGTGTAGTGCACGGCGAAGCTCCGTCCGTCACGGCGCCAGAACACGTCGTCGGTCGCGTGTCGAACGGCGCGCTCAGAGGGGCCGTGGATCGGACAGTCGTAACGAGAGAAGTGCGAGCCGTCCGCGTGTGTGTGATGGAGCAACTCGTGGGCGGGCTTGCCCAACAGCGCCTCGAGAGGCCAGCCCAGCATCTTCGCCGCGGCGGGGTTCGCGAAGGTGATGCGCCCGTCCTCGTCCACATGGTAGATCCCCTCCCCCGCGAATTCGAGGATGCGGTCGCGCTCGCGCGCGAGCCGGTCCAGCTCCTCATGGGCGTGGGTCAGTGCGAGGCGCCGCTCGGTGATGTCCTGCATCACTCCAAGCGTCTTGATCGGTCGCCCCTCTTCGTCGCGGATCGAGGAGACGCTGACCTCAACCCACACCACCTCCCCGTCCTTCTTCAGATAGCGCTTGTCGAGCTTGAACGCGGGGATCTCACCCGTGAAGGTTCCGCGGACCAGCCGTAGTCCCACGTCCCGGTCGTCCGGGTGGCTGATGTCGTTGAAGGTGAGACCGCTCAGCTCCTCAGCGCTGTATCCGGTCAGCTTGCAGAAGGCGGCGTTCACCTCGGCGAGCACGAGGTCGTCCCCTACGAGCGCCATCGCCACCGGCCCGTCCTCGAACAGCCGCTTGAATCGCTCGCCGGCTTCACGCAGGGCCGCGGCCCGTCCGCGGCGCTCGGTGACGTCTCGGATCGCCACCATGAGCACGGGACCGCTGTCCACCTCGATCACTCTCACGGAGATCTCCACCGGCAGCTCGCTGCCGTCGGGACGGCGCACGTCGAGCTTGGCCTCCGGGTCGAGCACCCCGCCGGGCAGAAAGTCATCGAGCGACAGTCCGGCCAGATCCGAGTGGCGCCGATCCAGGAGCAGACCAGCGGCTCTCGAAGCGGCAACGACGCGTAAATCACGGTCGACTGCGACGGTGGGGTCTGGCACGAGGTCGAGCAGGCCGTGCAGGTCGGCGGAGGTGATAGGACTTGCTCCGAGACGCAAGCACGACAGTGTAGGAGCCCCATCGCCCCGCTTGGGTGGGCATGACGCCTTGCAGCTTCCTAGCTGCAGAAGGAGAACCTGGCCGGCCGGGAAATATGGCTGCGATGACCGTCTTCGCGCCGGCGCGGACCCCCCGCCGTGCCTCCCACGCCCGGCGCAAGGGCGGCATCCGCTGGGACCGGCTCGGCCGGATGGCGCTCTTGGGAGTGCTTGGGGTGATCCTGCTGCTCTACATCTCTCCGGCAAAGCACTGGATCGAGCAGTCGGGCACCGCGAGCGCCCAGAGCCAGGAGCTGCACGAGCTCAAGGCGGAGAACGCCCGTCTCGAGCAGCGGGCCAAGGAGTTGCGCGACCCCGCCGCCCTCGAGCGCGAAGCCCGAAGCCTCGGCATGGTGCGCCAGGGCGAGCGGGCCTACGTGATCGAGAACCCGCCGCGGTAAGGGAACGGTGCGGTGCTCGCGGGAACGACGTTCCCGCTGCGCTCCTCCCCTGGGTGTAGGTTCGCCGGGGTGCCCGCACTCGAGAACGCGATGTCGCAGTGGGAGGACGGCGAGCGTCGCCTGCGCGAAGCCGAGCCGGCGGACCAGTCCCACCTCGACCGCGCGGTCGACTACGTGCTCGACGAGCTGCGCCGGCGGCTGGGCTCGAAGTTCGAGGTGAGCGAACTGGTGGACCTCTATTACCAGGGCACCGACTGGGCCGAAGATCTGGCCCAGCGCCGCTTCACGGGGGCGGACACGTCGGCGGTCGTGGACGCGGCATTCTGGCGCTACGCCCGGGGCGCGGCGGACTTCGCCGGTGGTCGCACCCGCTTCGCGGACGAGCGCTGAGCGGTCAGTCGCCGTCGCCGGCGTCTTCGCCGGCGCGCGTGATCACGATGCGGTCGGCCTCTACGGTCACCGTGATCGTGCGGTGACCTGCCCAATGCTCCGCGTACACGGCGTCGTCCTGGACCGCGGGGTCGAGCCACAGGCCGTAGCCCTCGTCGCCGTGATCGAACGTCCCGTCGAGCGCCTTGCGGGTGCGAGCCCGTCCACGACCGCCACGGCGCCCGCGCCGACGGCGGCGGGGCTTGTCGTCGTCCTCGTCGGACGCAGAATCGCTGTCGGAGCCGCCCGCGGTGTCGGTGGCCTCCTCTTCCTCGGGCTCCTCGTCCTGCTCGGCTTCGAGCGCTGCGGCCACGAGCGCCTCGTCGGCGGCGCGCAGGTCGAGCTCCTCCTCCTCGGCGCGGGGGCCGAAGAGGTCGCTCTCGCCGGCGGCGGCCTCGCCCGGGGCGAGATCGTGCTCGCCCTTGAAGGCGGTGATGTCCTTCACCGACACCTCGAGTTGGTGTGCGATCCAGGCGTCGGTGCGGCCCTGCCGCACCCATGTGCGGATCTGGTTCAGCTGTGGCTTGAGCGAGCGACGTGCCAAGGAGGCGGGAGACTACCAATCGGGTCGTGTCGGATACCCGGCTGCCGCGGCGGTTGGCACCTCCGCCATACTGATGCTTGTCCGGGGCCCACGGCAGGCCCGGCAACTCATCCGGTAGGAGGCGCCCTGTGCTCGTCCTGACGCGCAAAGGCAACCAGAGCATCATGATCGGAGACGACATCGAGATCTCGGTGCTCGAGATCTTGGGGGAGAAGGTCCGGATTGGAATCCAGGCGCCACGCTCCGTGCCCGTCTTTCGCAAGGAGATCTGGGTCGACATACAGAGGAACCGCGAGGAGGAAGCGGCCCAGGTCGACGAGGCGCTGAATCGGCTGAAGACGCCGAAGGGTCCGTAGGAGAGAGCCGCCGAAAAGCGAGCATGCCGAGGAAGTGGTCGGCGACGTATGCGACGCACAGAGCCGGCCCATGACAAAGGCAGGCGACGCTTTGCCGGCGGCTCTAGCCGGCGAGCATGGCAAGCGCCTGAAACATCACGAGCGTGACGATGATCGTGGTGGCAAGGATGGCCAGGCAGAGCCCGATGAACCGCATCGTGCCTGCCTTCTGGACCCGCTCGAC
>JACCUE010000294.1 GCA_013812005.1 Thermoleophilaceae bacterium | reverse complement strand
CTCGGGCGTCCGGGTGTTCGAGGTGCTGAACTCGCCGATCGACGTGGCCCTGGACATGGGCACCAGCGATCCGCTGCAGGAGCTCGATGAGCCCCACACCGAGCGGCTGTTCCGGAAAGCCCTGGGTGAGTTTCGACCCGATGTGGTGCACCTACAGGAGCTCTTCGGGCTCCCCTCGTCGCTGATCGACATCGCGCATGAGGCCCGCGTGCCGGTGATCATGACCCTGCAGGACTACCTTCCGCTGTGCCCGAAGCTCAAGCTCTTCGACACCGAGGAACGGGTCTGCCTCCGAAAAGATCCCGGTGAGCAATGCTCGGTGTGCTGCGCTGCCGCACCCACGGACTCGAAGGACCTGCGCAGCCCCACGCTGGGCGTCCATCTCGTGAACCTCGGACGGCGGATGCCCCGCACCCGGGATGCGGCTTGGCGGGCGTTTCACCTGGCCTCGGAGTGGGCGCCGGATCGCCGGTCTCCCAAGCGGCCCCCAGCCCAGGATCGGACTCCGCCCCCCATGGTCGAGGCAACCCCGCCTCGGGCCCCGGCAGCTGCCTACCAGCAACGCCGCGACCGCAACATCGAGCGCTTGAGCCGCGCGGACCTCCTGCTTGCGATGTCGCACCGGGTGGAGGAGATCTACTCGGAGCTGGGCGTGGACCCGAAACGCCTGCGCACCCTCCACCTGACGCTCGAACACCTGGCGTTGCTGCGTCCGCGCTCGTTCGACGGCCCCCCACGGAAGTTGCGCTTCGCGACGCTCGGCGGAGCGGCCTCGGTACAGAAGGGAGCGGCTGTGATACTCGACGCGGTCCGCCGGCTGGACGCCGTGGGCCTTGGCGACAACTACACCCTCGCCGTCCACGGTCTCATCGAGGAGCGCTTCAGGTCAGAGCTCGAGCGATCACCGGCCGTAAGCGTGGAAGGATTCTATGACCCGGGCACTCTGAATGGGCTGCTCGAGAGCGTCGACGTGGGGATCGTCCCCTCCCTCTGGGAGGAGGCCTACGCCTATGTGGGGGTGGAGTTCCTGGCGAAGGGCATCCCGGTGATCGGAAACGCCCGCGGCGGGATCACCGACTACATCCAGCCGGGAGAGACCGGGTGGCTCAACGAGGACTCCAGCGGAAGTGGCCTGGCCCGGCTGATGGCCGCGGCCATCCGCGGCCCGGAGGATGTCTGGCGCCTCCACGGGCGTATCGTCGCGCGACGCGACGAGCTGATCAAGACGCTCGACCACCATGTCTCAGAGCTCGATGGCATCTATCGCGGCGTGGTCGCCGGTTCGGGAGGCTCGCGGCGCCGGGCCGCATGACCGTCTCCGCCGTGGGCCGACCTCAGACGCTGAGCGTCCCCGTGCCCTGCGGGTAGCAGTCCGCCCGCTCGCGCCAGAACCGATCGCGGCGCTCGCCGGCGTCGAGCTCGGCCAGGTCGGCGCGCCCACGCTGACGCCAGATCAGCAGCGGGCCCCGGGCGAAGATCAGCGGCGATGAGAACTCGATGAAGTTGCGCCGGTAGAGATCGGAGACCGCGGGGCGCACCGGCGCCCGGTTGCGCAGGCCGTCACGTAGCCCCGCGGCCACGGCCGGCATGCAGGTGAGGATCTCGGGCCTGCGCACCGACTCGGTGAGCACCCGCAGCATCAGGTTGCCGGCAGCAGGGAGAAGGTCCCGCGGCCGCAGCAGTTTGGCGGCTATGTAGCCAAAGGACTGCAGGTTGCGCCTGTGCTGGGCGAGCTTGAAGTCCGCCGGGGACTTCATGTGCACGGAGACGACATCGGGCAGATGGAGGTGGCGCCAGCCCCGGTCGAGGAGCCGGGCCACGAACTCCGCTTCGTGCCCCCAGATGAAGATGCCCGGATCGAAGCCACCCAGCTCCCGCGCGGCGCGACCGCTGAGCAGCACGGAACAGCCCCAGAAGGCGAGCAGGCCCGTGTCGTAGAACTCATTGAAGACGACCTCCTCGCCGGGGGCCCTGACCTTGAACGACACGAGATCGGCTGCGTGCTCGCGAGCGCCGGCGATCGCGCGGTGCAGGGCATCGCCGGTCACGTAGCAGTCGTCGTCGAGGACCAGGAACCAATCGCCGGTGCCGGCTTCGAACGCGCGATTCCACCCGGAGATGCCGGTGTTCACCTCGCTGCGGATCAGGCGGACCTCGCCGAACTCGCTGCGCACCATGTCCGCTGTGCCGTCGGTGGAGGCGTTGTCCACCACGATCACCTCGAGCCTGTCCGCCGGCCAGTCCAGCTCGTCGCGGAGCTTGGTGAGGTTGACCCGGAGGGGATCGCGGCGGTTGTACGCGAGCACGGCGACGGTGACCAGCGGCAGGTCCGGGCCGTCGGGCGCCGGTGACAGCTCCATCATCCGCCCACCGGCGGCGGGACGGCCACCGGCTCGGAGGAGGACCGCTGGCGCAGCGCAGCGAGCGCTGCGCGCAGCTCGGGCGGCACGGCGTCGAGCAGCATCAGCGATCCCGCCCACAGGCCCACTGTCAGGACACTGGCTCCGGCGAGGGTCGCGAGCGGCCCGATCGCGGCGGTGAAGGAAGCGCTCGACATCTCGTCGGGTCTCACGAGCGGGATCACCTCTCGCAGCGCGAGCACGACAGCGGCCGTTCCCAGCGCCGCGCAGATCAGGCGCGCCGGGCGACGCAGCCTCGGCACCGTGCCAACCCCTACGAACGTCCGCAGGACCAGGCCCAGGGCCGCCGCCTCCGTCGCCACGAGCGCGAGCGCGGCCCCCATCGCGCCCAGCGGCGGGATGAGCACCAGGTTCAGGGCGACGTTCCCGACCAGCACTGCGAGCAGCAGCATGAACAGGTTGCGCTGGCGGTTGAGCGCCACCAGCGACTGGAAGAAGACGGTGTTCACGAACAGGATCGCGACGGCGACCACGAGCACGCGCAGCACGGGGGACGCGTCGGCGTACCGCGGACCGCCGGCCA
>JACCUE010000332.1 GCA_013812005.1 Thermoleophilaceae bacterium | reverse complement strand
CTCGGCGTGCTCGGCCAGCTCGAGGCCACCGCCAACTGGCACCGCATCGCCTGCGAATGGCTCTTCGGCGATCCGCCCGCCACCCCGCTCGGCGAGCAGGAGGCCGTGTTCTTCGGGCACGGCCGCGCACCCGCCGCGGCCTGATGCCGCGACCCGGCGCCGGCCCCCGGACCACCCCGGTCGCGTCCACCGACGCCGCGATGAAGCACCTGCTGAGCGCGGACCCCCTGCTCGGAGCCCTGGTCGAGGCACAAGGGCCGCTGACCGACGAGCAGCGCAGGCGCGGCCGTCCCGCGGAGGCCTACGGGGCGCTGCTGCGCTCGATCGTGGGCCAGCAGCTGTCGACCAAGGCGGCGCGTACCATCTTCGAGCGGCTCATCGGCCTCTACGGCGGTCAGACCCCGGCCCCCGAGCAGATCGTGGCCACCGACGCCGAGGAGTTGCGCGGCGTCGGGCTCTCACGCGCGAAGGCGGCCTACCTGCGCTCGCTGGCCGAGCACGTGATCGACGGCGAGCTGAAGCTCGACCGGCTCGACGAGCTGGGCGACGAGGAGGTGATCGCCCAGCTCACCGCCGTGAAGGGACTTGGCCCATGGACTGCGCACATGTTCCTGATCTTCCACCTCCGCCGTCCTGACGTGCTCCCCGTGGGTGACCTCGGCGTGCGCCGCGCAGTGCAGCTGGCATACGGCATGGAGGACCTTCCCCCCGCGGCCGAGCTGGAGCGGATCGCCGAGCCGTGGCGCCCGTACCGTTCGCTGGCGAGCCTCTACCTCTGGCGCTCGCTCGACAACGAGCCCGGTTAGCGGGCTAGGGTCCGGCGCGCGAGGCGAATCCGGGGACGGCTCTAGACGGCGGAGCCGCAGGAGGGCTCTTCGTCCGCGATGCGGAACGACGAGCCGCAGCCGCAGGAGGCGGTCACGTTCGGGTTGTTCACCTCGAAGCCCGAGCCCATCATGCTCTCGGTGAAGTCGACCTGGGAGCCGTCCACGTAGCGCAGCGATGCCGGATCGACGATCAGGCGGATGCCCTCGTATTCGAAGACGTGGTCCTCGTCGCGGCGCTCGTCGAGCGCCAGCGCATACTGGAATCCCGAGCAGCCCCCGCCGCGGACTCCGACGCGCAAACCGACCTCTCCCTCGGACTCCTGGGAGGAGAGGAAGCCGCGTACCTTGTCCGCTGCGATGTCGGTGAGCGTGACCATGCTTCAACAAATGTAGCAATGGATCGCAGCGGGCGAAAGGGGAGGCGCCTCGCCGCTATCGTCTGAAGGGTGCCCACCACGGATGAGCTCAAGCAGCGGATCGAGTCTGCCCTGCCCGGCGCGCAGGTGCAGGTGCAGGACCTGACCGGCGGCGGAGACCATTTCCGTGCCGAGGTCGTGTCCGACCGTTTCACCGGCCTGAGCCCCATAGAGCAGCACAAGCTCGTGTACGGCGTATTCGGCGACGAGGTGGGTGCGGCGATCCACGCGCTTTCGATCAAGACCTCGACTCCCTAGGAGGGTCACATGGAAGACACGGACATCCGCGAGTTCCTCGACCAGGCGATCAAGGAGAACGAGGTGATGCTCTTCATGAAGGGCACGCCCGAGCAGCCCGCCTGCGGCTTCTCCCTGCGCACCTCGGGTGCGCTCAACGCGCTCGGCGTACGCTATGCGGCGCTTGACGTCCTGCCCGACCCGCGCATCCGCCAGGAGCTGTCCGGGCTGTCCGGGTGGCCAACCATCCCCCAGCTCTTCATCGGCGGCGAGCTGGTCGGCGGCTGCGACATCGTGATGGAGATGTACGAGAAGGGCGAGCTGGCCGAGCGCCTCGGCGCCGACATGCCCGAGGACGAGGACATCGAGCCCGCGCCGGCCCCGGGCGAGATGCCGGTCAGCAACGGACCGATCCCGCTCGAGAACAAGCTGAACCGCTAACGAGCTGCCGGACACCACCGTCCGGGCCGCGGCGGCGGCCCGGTTCAGCGGCCAGGGTTGCGGCGGCGCGCGGTCTCGAGCGCGGAGCGCCCGCGGTGGGCGTACTCGCGGGCCTGGCGCCGGTAGCGCTCCTTCTCCGCAGGCGTGAGCGACTGCCAGCGCTCGTAGGCCATCAGCAGGACGGGCCAGGCACGGCGGCCGGCTGCGGCCGCACGGGCCAGACCCGCTCTTCGTCCGGCGGCCATCAGGCCGGCTCGGCCCTGGTCGTGGCCTGCGCCGTGGGCTCGAGATGGCCCAGATACTCCAGGATGCGGTGCGAGTCGGCGATCACCTCTTCGCCGTGGACGAGCACCGGCACCCAGCGCTGGCCCGAGAGCTCGTCAACCTCGGGACGGTCGCGCTTGAGAAACGGCACGCGGACCTCCTCGTAGTCGATGTCCATCGAGCGCAGCCGGCGCGCGACCTTCCCACAGCGGCAGACCAGGTCGGTGGGCGCCTTGCAGCGGTAGAGCGTGGCCATCGCAGACCAAGATTAGCGGCGTCCGAGCCCGAGCCCCCGCAGTACCGAGCCCGCCGCCGAAGTCGCATGCTCGGCCGCGGAGATCGCGGCCCCGGCGACGCGGTACTGGAGCGCCTGCGAGCGGCGGCCGGGCACGATCCGGTCGTGCTCGCGGTCGAGGTACCACGCCACGGTGGCCTCCAGGGTCTCCTCGTGCGGCCGCGCGCTGAAGCCCAGCTCGCGCTTGGCCTTCGTGGACCGGTAGGTCCAGAACTGGCTGGCCGCCAGTACCTCGGCCGGCGTCAGCGTGTTGAGCCCCGAGCCGATGCGCACCAAGCCCGCCGTGACGGCCGCCAGCGGACGCGGCACCTTCAGCGGCGGGTCGACTCCGCTGAGCCTCCCGAGGTCGGCGAACAGGCGATCGAAGGTGAAGTTACGGCCACCGAGTATGTACTGCTCGCCCACCGTCCCCGCCTCGTCGGCCAGCAGGTGGCCGACGGCCACGTCGCGAGCGTCGACCACGTT
>JACCUE010000329.1 GCA_013812005.1 Thermoleophilaceae bacterium | reverse complement strand
CGTCAGAGGGACCCGACGACCCGCGCTAGCTGAAGTCAGCCCGCGTTGTCCGGGTGGCCCGTGGCCTGATCCGGATCGTCCGGCACGCCGGCGCTCTCGCCGGCCTCGTCGCGGGAATCGCTCGGGTCTCCCGTGTCCTCCTCCACGACCTCGGGGGGCGCCTCCTCGGGAAGCTGGTCTGACTCCTCGGTGTCGCCTGAGTGATTCGGGTCGCGTTCCATTCCGGCACCCTACTCCTCATCCGAGCCGACGAACGGCGTGTCCTCGAGCTGGTCGAGCAGTTCCTCGAGCGAGTCGTAGACGGTCACCGCGCCGGCGTCCTGCAGCTCTTCACGGGAGAAGCCGCCGGTCAGGACGGCGATCGTCGGCACGTCCGCCCTGGCGGCGGCCTCGCAATCGAATGTGGAGTCCCCGAGCATCAGCGCCCCGTCCGACCCGTTCACCTTGTCGAGCGCGGCCTTCACCAGATCGGGCGCAGGCTTGGTGACCTCCACGTCATCGGACATCGTCCATGCGTCGGCCAGGTCGCGCGCATCGAGCAGGTCGAGATAGTGATCCACCTCGTCCTCCTTCGCCGAGCTGGCCAGCACCACGGCGTGGCCCTCGTCCTTCAGGCGCACGATCAGGTCGCGGGCGCCGGGCAGAGGCTCGACCTCTTCGATCAACTCGAGGTAGCACTCCTTCTCCGTCGCGCGAACGGCCTCGCC
This sequence comes from Thermoleophilaceae bacterium, assembly GCA_013812005.1. Taxonomy (GTDB): domain Bacteria; phylum Actinomycetota; class Thermoleophilia; order Solirubrobacterales; family Thermoleophilaceae; genus JAAYBF01. The sequence goes on along the minus strand of JACCUE010000329.1, from coordinate 6,374 downwards.
ATGCTCGGCTTCCCAGTCATCTCCGGCCAGCGCCGGCACCAGCTGGTCGCCGCCCATGCCGATGCTGCGGTGGATGCGCCAGATCGGCAGCATCAGCTCGTGGCGCCTGAAAGCTCGGTACCACGCGATCGTGTGCTGGTAGTTGGTGTCGACCAGCGTGCCGTCGATGTCGAGCACTGCGGTAAGAGCCATCGCGCTGGCCTACCCCGGACCGCCGAGCTGAAAACCGCTTGTCGTTTGCCCGGCGTACCGAGGGGTAGGTGCCCGCCAATGAAGACACCCACGCTTGAAATCACCGAGCCCACCCCCCCGGTCGGACCCGATCCGGTCGGCCCCACGATCCCCGATTCGCCGATCGACCCCCCAGAGCCGTCACCGGTCGGGCCCGACGTGCCGGAGCCCTCGCCTCCCGAGCAGCCCGGCGTCGATCCTCCGCTGGTGCCCGAAACCGACCCGAAGGGCCCCGAGACCGGTTGACTGGGGACGTCACCCCTAGCCGTAGGGCAAACGGCTAGGCGGCCTTCTCGACCGCATAGGAATCGCGGTCATCCTCGAGCAGGTCGAGTACTGCCTCCTCGACCGAACGGTGCAGGCTCGGCCAGCTGCCCGTCTCGGCCGCCATCTCGGGGAGCACGCCGCTGATGGTCAGGCGGCCGTCGTAGCGGTCGAACACCCTCGGGTCGATGTAGGAGGCCCGGCACACGGCCGGGGTGTTGCCCAGATAGTGGGCCACTTCGTCGATGGCGCGCTTGATCGCCCGCTTGCGCGCCGTCTTGGTTCCCCCCGCGGCCCCCGCCGACACCGACAGCGCTATCGCAGCGAGCACTGTGGCGTTCCAGGTGCGAAAGTCCTTGGCCGAGAAGTCGCCGCCCGTGGCCTGCTTGAGGTAGTCGTTGATGTCGGCCGACTTGACGTCGGTCCAGCGGCCGCCCCGCTTGTAGGCCAGCAGCTCGGGCCCGCCTCCGCGGCGGCGCTTGAGGGTCTCGATGAGCACCAGGAGGTCGGCGTCGACCATCTGGTGCACCTGGCGCTTGCGACCCTTGGCCATGTAGTCGAAGGCCACCGCGCCGTCGCGGACTCGCACGTGGTCCTTGCGGATCGTGGCGAGGCCGTAGGTCTCGTTCTGCTCCGCGTAGCCTTCTGAGCCGATGCGGAAGAAGCCGCGGTCAAGCAGGCGGACCGCTCCGGCCAGGACTCGCTCGCGAGACATCCCGTCGCGCGCCAGATCCTCGTTCACCCGGTCGCGCACTCGGGGAAGGACGCGGGCGAAGTCGACCATGGTGTCGAACTTCTGGGCGTCGCGGCGCTCTCTCCAGCGGTCGTGGTAGCGGTACTGCTTGCGCCCGGCCACGTCCATGCCGGTGGCCTGGATGTGGCCCATCGGATAGGGGCAGATCCACACCTCCTCCCAGGCGGGCGGGATCACCAGGGCGCGGATTCGCTCGAGCACCTCGGGGTCGGTCACCCTCCGGCCACTGTCCAGGTACTCGAAGCCGCGACCCCGCCGGCGACGAGTGATCCCGATGCCCGCGCAGTCGACACGTCTGAGCCGGGCCACGCTAGGACGCGCGCATCAGTTCGAGATGGGCGCGAGGAGAGACGAACTCATGCCGGGCGGCGTTACCCCGCGCGGCGTGATCCAAACGCGAGGCCGCCACGGAGCGACTACCGTGAACCTACCGAGGCCCATCATGAGCGACGGAGCGACCACAACCGCAGCCGGCCTCGAGGTGAGCTCCTCGGCGCTGGTCGAGAGCCTGTTCGCCGGCGCGGAGTTCGGCCTTGCGGTGCTGGACGCCGACCTGCGGTTCGCGCGGGTGAACGCGGCACTGGCTCACGCGGACGGGCTGGCGGTGGATGACCACGTCGGCAAGACGATGGCGGAGCTGTGGCCCGGCGGGGCCGAGGCATCCATGCGGGCGGCCCGCCAGGTGCTGGAGACAGGCCGGCCGGTGCGTGACCTCCGGGTCTCGGTGCGCCCACGCGAGGCGGGCGCCGAGCGCAGCTTCGACTGCAGCATCTACCCAATCGCAGAAGACGGCGAGGTGGTTGGGGTCTGGACCGCGCTCAGGGAGGTCACGGAGGACCGGCCCGCGGTGCCCGTGCCCGGTGCCGATGGCGAGGCGACCGGGGTGTTGGTGGTGGGCCAGGAGACCACGGAGGCGGTGCGGCGCCGGCAGGCGCTCGAGCAGGAGCTCGAGGACGAGCACCGGATCGTGACCCAGCTACAGGTGAGCCTCATGCCCGATCGCCTGCCGAGCGTGCCGGGAGCCGACATGGCCTCTGCGTTCCGGCCCGCCGGCGACGGGCACGAGATCGGCGGTGACTTCTTCGACGTGTTTCCGATGGGACCCGAGTGCTGGATGATGGTGATCGGCGACGTTTGCGGCAAGGGCGCAGAAGCCGCGGCGCTGACCGCCCTGGCGCGTTACACGCTCCGAGCGGCGGCGATCCAGGAGGGCGCAGAGCCGGCCGAGCTGCTGGTGCAGCTCAACGAGGCCGTGATGCTCCAGCGCGACGACACCCGCTTTCTCACGGCCGTCTGTGCATTCCTGGAGTCCGGCGGGAGCGACGGAGGGCTCAGGATCACCCTCTCGGTCGCGGGCCACCCGTCTCCGCTGAAGGTCAGCGCGGCGGGCGTGGCGACCAAGGTGGGGGGACTCGGCGCACTGATCGGCGTATGGGATGCGCCGGATCTCAGAGAGGAGGTGATCCACCTGCGCCAGGGCGAGCGGCTGGTGCTCTACACCGACGGCGTGGTGGAGGCGGGAGCGCCCTCCGCCGAACTGGGCGACGAGGGGCTCGCCCAGCTGCTGGCCGACACCGCCGGACAGAGCGCGGCGGCCACCGTCGCGGCGATCGAGGAGGCGGTGCTCTCGAGGGAGAAGGCGGCGCCTCGCGACGACCTCGCCGTACTGGTGGTCCGCCCCGACCCCGAAAGGGACCGGTAAGGACCCCCCGCTACGCTGAGCTCATGCTCGAGTTCCTGACCGGCCGCAAGCTCAAGATGCCCTCTCCGGAAGAGTCCCTGCCGGGTCGGGACACCCCGATCGTCGCTCCCGGAGACCACGCCGTGCTCGGCACGCCGATGGCCCCGCCGTTTCCCGGCGACAGCGAGCACCTGGTGGTTGGAATGGGCTGCTTCTGGGGGGCCGAGCGGGCGTTCTGGTCGCTCGGCGGCGTCCACACCACGGCGGTCGGCTACGGCGCGGGAATCACCCCCAATCCCACCTACGAGGAGGTGTGCTCCGGGCGCACCGGCCACAACGAGGTGGTGCTGGTGGTCTTCCGCCCGGCAGAGCTCTCCTACGACGAGGTGCTACGCACCTTCTGGGAGGGCCACGACCCGACCCAGGGGATGCGCCAGGGCAACGACAGGGGCACCCAGTACCGGTCGGGTATCTACACGACCTCGGACTCCCAGCAGCAGGCCGCTCTCGCCTCTCGCGATCGCTACGCGGAGGCTCTGGCTGCGGCGGGCCGCGACGACGAGATCACCACGGAGATCCTGTCGGCGGGCGAGTTCTACTACGCCGAGACCTACCACCAGCAGTACCTGCACAAGAACCCGGGTGGCTACTGCGGTCTCGGTGGCACGGGGGTCTCGTGCCCCGTCGGGCTCAACGTCGGCCCGTAGTCCTCAGTTCATGCTGGGATCGGCCGGCATGGAGGCCATGAGCGCGTAGCCCCCGCCCATGCGCTGCAGCACCACCGGCCACAGGTCACCGTCGAAGAAGGGGTCGTCGTGCGCGACCGGTGCGGTCACCCAGGCCTTCTCGCTGACCTCCGCGTCCAGCTGGCCCGGCGCCCATCCGGCGTAGCCCGCAAACACACGGAGCCGCCTCACGTCGGGAGCGGGCCGGTCGGGGTCGAGCAGGCCGAGAGTGCCGGTCACCGCGCTGCCGGCTTGCTCGGGGTCCTCGAAGTCGCCCAGGGCCAGCACCGTCGCCGGCTCCACCGGTCCGCCGGCGTGCACCACGTCCCCGTAGCCGGTCATCTCCGCCAGCGCCGGCACCGCCTCCACCACCCCGGTCTCGGTGGGTCGGTTGAGCACCAATCCCATCGCCCCGTCCTCGCCGTGATCGAGCACGAGCACCACCGAGCGCCGAAAGTAGTCGACCAGCTGAGGTGCGGCGATCAGGAGCTGTCCGCGAAGCGAGTCCACGCCCAGAGCCTTCCGGCTACCGCCCCTTCCAAACCGGATCGCGCTTCTCGGAGAAGGCGGTGGCGCCTTCGCGGGCGTCCTCGGACACGAACACGGGTCCGGCGATCTCCCCCTGCCGCTGCCAGGCCTCGGCTGTGCTCCACCCGGCTGATTCCACCAGGATGCGCTTGGAGGCGTGGAGCGCCAATGGACCGTTGGCGCCGATCTTGTCCGCCAGCTCGAGGGCAGCCTCCACGGCGGCGCCCGGCTCGACCAGCCGGTTGACCAGGCCAAGCTCCGCCCCGCGCTGGGACCGGATGGGGTCGCCCGTGAGCGCCAGCTCCATCGCCAGGTGGTAGGGAATCCTCTGTGGCAGGCGCAGCAGCGCCCCACCGGCGGCCACCAGGCTGCGCTTGACTTCCGGGATGCCGAGCTTGGCGCCCCGGGCAGCCACGAGCAGGTCACAAGCCAGCGCCACTTCGAATCCGCCCGCCACGGCGAACCCCTCGATCGCGGCGATCAGAGGCTTGACCGGCGGGCGCTCCACGATCCCCGCGAAGCCGCGTCCCTCGACGTAGGGGCTCTCTCCGCGGAGGAAGGCATCGAGGTCCATGCCGGCACAGAACCCGGTCCCGGCGCCTGTGATCACGCCCACTTTCAGATCGGCGTCGGAGTCGAGCACGTCGAGCGCCGTTGCGACGCCGCCGGCCAGGGCGGCGTTCACCGCGTTGCGGGCCTCCGGCCGGTTGAGGGTGATCAGAAGGGTGGAGCCCCGCCGCTCGGTGAGGACTGCCGGCTCGTCTGCCATCCCGATGTCATAGCAGGACGCAGGCCTCCGGGGCGCCGTCGGGACCGCGCACTAGCCTGGCGCTCTTGCGCCTGATCGTCGCCCGCTGCGAGGTCCGTTACACCGGCCGGCTCACGGCCGTGCTGCCCGAGGCCCTGCGCCTGCTGATGCTCAAGTCGGACGGCTCGGTGCTGGTGCACGCCGACACCGGCGGCTTCAAGCCCCAGAACTGGATGACGCCGCCCACGGTGATCGAGGAGGAGCCGGGCCGGATCGTGGTACGCAAGCACGCCGGCTCCACGGAGGACCGCCTGGAGATCATCGTGGCCGAGGTGATCTCCGATGTCTCGCACGACATGGGCGAGGCCGCGGCGCTGGAGAAGGAGGGGGTGGAGCGCGAGCTGCAGGAGCTGCTGGCCGACGCGCCCCACCACTGCGGCGAGGGCTTCCGGCTCGTGCGCCGCGAGTGGCCCACGGACATCGGGCCGGTCGACCTGATGTGCCGCGACTCCGGGGACGGCTGGGTGGCGGTCGAGATCAAGCGCGTGGCCACGATCGACAGCGTCGAGCAGCTCACGCGCTATCTCGAGCGCATCGCCGCCGACCCGGCCTTCGCCTCGCCCTGCCGCGGTGTCCTGGCGGCATCGCAGATCAAGCCGCAGGCCCGGGTGCTGGCGGAGTCGCGGAGGATCGTGTGCGTAGAGGTGGATCCCGCGGTGTTGCGCGGCGAGCGGGCGCCGGATCTGACCCTGTTCGCGGCGTAGCCGTCAGTCCCGGTCCCAAGGTCGCCTGTCCCCGATCGCCGGGAACCGCGAAGCGCTCAGCGCCGGGGCCATCGCGGGCTCAGGCGCTTCTTGCGCCTGGGCGTGAGCTGTGGCTTCATCCGCCGCAAGCGCGTCTTGCGCCTGGGCCTGAGCTGTGGCTTCATCCGCCGCCACGCGGGCTTGCGCCGTGTCCGGCTCCGGGCCAGCGCCGCCCCGCCCACTCCCAGCGCCGCCAGCCCCGCGGCGATCACGCCCGGGCGTGAGAGCAGGCCGCGAAACTGCGACTCGACCTCGGGCCACAGTTCGCCCTCGACCAGCCGGCCTGCGGCCTCCGGGGTGGAGGCGAGCTCCTTCACCGAGATCGGCGCGCCGAAGGCCACCTGCACCCGCCGCGGTCGCGGAATCGGCCCGAACCACAGTTTGTCGGTGCCCGTGATGGCGGCCGGGATCATCGGCGCTCCCGCTTCGATGGCCAGCCGCGCAGCCCCGCGCCGGGGCTCGCCGAGCGAGTCGGGCTCGCGCACTCGGGTGCCCTCGGGAAACAGCGACAGCAGGCCACCCTGGTCGAGGATCGCTCGCGCGGTGTCGAGCGCGTCCTCATCGGACTCCCCTCTGCGCACGGGAAAGGCCCCCAGCCTCACCAGCAGCGGCCCCTTCCAGCCCTCGAACAGCTCCGACT
>JACCUE010000315.1 GCA_013812005.1 Thermoleophilaceae bacterium | reverse complement strand
TCGCGCACGAACAGGTCCTCCAGCCAGCAGTCCTCGGCTGCGTGCCACACGCCGTAGCGGAAGCGCAGCTGGCAGACCCCCGCGGGCTCCCCGCCCGCCTCGGTGGCTCCCAGCAGATAGCTCACCGACGGATCGTCGATCAGCCGCTGCACGCTGGACTTCAAGCCGGCCGTCGTGGGCGTGGCTCGGCCGAGCCAGTCGCGGAACTCCACGAGCAGAGCGGCCACCGCCTCGGCCTCCTCCGCATCCGCGCGCCACACCACAGCCACGTCCCGGAGCCTATTGGTCGGTAGTCTCGGAATCTCACGAGAGTAGGAGAAGGAGGCGGAATGCCCGAGGTTGCGGAGGTTCAGTCGGGGCTAGAGGGTGTAGTCGCCTTCGCCACGGAGATTGCCGAGCCCGACAAGGAGGGCGGCGCGCTCCGATACCGGGGGGTCGACATCGAGGACCTGGTCGGCAGGGTGCGCTTCGAGCAGGTCTGGGGCCTGCTGGTTGACGGCTCGCTCGAACCCGGCCTGCCGCCCGCGATACCCCACCCCCTGGGCGTGCGCACCGGTGACCCGCGCGTGGACCTCCAGGCCGCTCTGGCCATGCTCGGGCCCGAGTGGGGGCTCGAGCCGGTGATCGACATCTCCGACGAGCACGCGCGTGAGGAGCTGGCGCGAGTCTCGGTGATGGCCCTCTCGTTCGTCGCGCAGTCCGCTCGGGGCAGCGGCCAGGCCCCTGTGCCTCAGACCGAGATAGACAAGGCCACCTCGATCCCCGAGCGCTTCCTCGTGCGCTGGCGCGGAGAGGCCGACCCCCGGCACGTGAAGGCGATCGACGCCTACTGGATCTCCGCAGCCGAGCACGGCATGAACGCATCCACCTTCACGGCTCGGGTGGTGACCTCCACGGGGGCCGACGTTGCCGCCGCGCTGTCCGCCGGCGTCGGGGCCCTGTCAGGGCCCCTCCACGGCGGGGCCCCCTCACGGGTGCTGACCATGCTCGATGCCGTCGAGGAGCGTGGTGACGCCGAGGCGTGGGTCAAGGAGTGGCTCGACAGCGGCGAGCGGCTGATGGGCTTCGGGCACCGCGTCTACCGCGCCGAGGACCCCCGTGCCCGTGTGCTGCGTCGGACGGCCCAGGAGATCAGGGCCCCCCGGCTGGAGGTGGCCGAGGCGCTGGAGAAGGCCGCTCTGGCGGAGCTGCAGGCCCGTAAGCCCGACCGCGTGCTGGCCACCAACGTCGAGTTCTGGTCTGCTGTGGTGCTCGACTTCGCCGACGTCCCGTCCGACCTTTTCACGCCGCTCTTCTCGTGCGCGCGCGTGGGCGGCTGGTCGGCCCACATCCTCGAGCAGAAGCGCGAAGGGCGGCTGATCCGGCCCTCGGCGAAGTACATCGGACCGGGGCCACGCTCGATCGACGAGGTCTGACAGCACCCTGCCGCCTCCCCCTATGAACGCGCGGCCCACGGCCGTGGGATCGGCTCAGCAGAAGCGGATGATCCTGGCCGCCTGCATTCTCGGGTCGACCGTCGTGACGCTCGACGCGACGGTGGTCAACGTGGCGCTGCCCGCCATTCGCGACGACCTCGGAGGCGGCTTCGCCGGCCAGCAGTGGACGGCCAACGCCTACCTCGTCACGCTGGCATCCCTGATCCTGGTGGGCGGCTCCCTCGGCGACATCTTCGGCGAGCGGCGAGTGTTCTCGCTCGGCGTGGTCGGCTTCGGGGTCACCTCCGTGGTGTGCGCGCTGGCGCCCGGCATCGAGGTCCTGGTGGTGGGCCGGGCCCTCCAGGGCGTCGCCGGAGCACTGCTCACGCCGGCGGCGCTGGCGGTGATCGTGTCGTCCTTCTCACCGGGTGAGCGCGGCAGCGCGGTGGGGTCGTGGACCGCCTGGGGAGCGGTCGGGATGATCATTGGGCCGCTGGTGGGCGGCCAGCTGGTCGATGCCGCCTCATGGCGGTGGATCTTCGCCCTCAACGTGCCGCTCATCCTGGCCACCCTGGTGCTGATCGCCCGCTATGTGCCCGAGGGTCGCGGGGGCACCGACCAGGCCCGGGTCGACTTCACGGGTGGCGCCCTCTGCGCGGGCGGGTTGGCCGGGATCACCTTCGGTCTGATCCGCCAGCCCGAGGGGGGCTTCAGCGATCCGACCGTGTTCGTTCCGCTCGGCGCAGGCTTCGCCCTGCTGGCGGCCTTCATCCTCTACGAGCGCCGCGCCTCTCATCCGATGCTCGAGCTGTCGCTCTTTCGCCGCCACAACTTCGCGGTCGGCAACTTGGAGACCCTGCTGATGTATGCCGGGCTGTCACTGCTCTTCTTCTTCCTCGTGTTGTTCCTGCAGAACGCCGCCGGCTACTCCGCAGTGGGTGCCGGCAGCGCGGGGCTGCCGGTCACCGTGCTGATGTTCCTGCTGTCAAAGCGCTTCGGCGCCCTGGCGGACCGTTTGGGGCCGCGGTTGTTCATGGGCCTCGGACCGGTCGTGATGGCCGCCGGCCTGGCGTTGCTCACGCGGCTCGGCACCGACGTGGACTATGTCTTCGACCTGCTTCCGCCGCTGGTCGTCTTCGGGGTGGGCCTGTCCATGACGGTCGCGCCTCTCACCGCCACGGTGCTCGCCGACGCAGATGAGCACAACGCGGGCCTGGCGAGTGGAATAAACAACGCGATCGCCCGCGTCGCCGGCCTGCTGGGCATCGCACTCGTCGGGGCGCTCGTGGCGGGCCGCTACGGCGACGCCGCGGACTCCTCCCTGGGCGCCTTCCATCTGGCCATGGCCATCTCCGCCGGACTGGTCGGTGTCGGCGGGGTGCTGGGACTGATCTTCGTGCGCAACCCCGAGCGCAGGGTGGAGGCGGGCGGGTGTCCCGGCGGTCAGCTTGCAGGCGCGCCGCGTGAGGCGGCCCAGAGCGGGGTGCGCGAGCCGGTGGCCGGCTAGCGCTGCGGCTTGTACTCAGGCGGGTCGTCGGGCTCGTCGAGGGAGAGCTGGACCGGCTCGTCGGCGGGCAGACGCGCGGTGGGATCGCTGTCTGTCAGGCGCTCGGTCGTGTCGCCGTCGGCCAGGCGATCGGTGGGACCTCCTCCGCTCGCCCGCACGGTTGCGGGTTCGGCCCGGCGAGCAGAT
>JACCUE010000312.1 GCA_013812005.1 Thermoleophilaceae bacterium | reverse complement strand
CCGTGGGCGTGGCGCGAGCGCTTTACGAGCGAAGGGGCGGTGGGGCAAGCGAGCGCCCGCCCAGGGTTCTGAAGCATTTGGTAGTCCATGGGCTACCAAATCACTCAATCTGTCCCGAGACGACGCGAGCGCTCCCGCACAGGAAGCAGAAGCGCCAAAGCGGCTTGCCCAGCGGCTGCTTGCGGCGCGAAGGGATCACGAACGGCGGCGCGACTGCTGCGCGCCGTTAGAAATAGCGAACGCCTTCGGCGCGAACGCGACCGCTTGGTGGCCGAACCAGTCGCGAAGCTCTTGAGACGCTCGGCTCCGTTGCGCCTCCTAGTCTCGCCGCGGGCTCGCGCGCGTGCGCCCCTGCGACTAGGCCGTGTCAACTTCGGGTAGTCCTATCCGCATGACCGTCGTCGAAGCAGCTCACAAGGTCGAGCAGCCGACCGCGGTGGAGCTGCCGAAGCTCGCCGAGGGGGCTGTAGGGACTGCTGAGGGAGGGATGCCGACGCTCCAGCTGCTCATCGACGGCGAGTGGCGGCCCGCGAGCAGCGGTGAGACCTTCGAGGTGCGCTCGCCGATTGACGACAACGTGATCGCCCTGGCGCAGGCAGCGGACGAAGACGACGTGGACGCCGCGATCGCCGCCGCCCGCTCAGCGCGCGCGCGCTTTCGCGAGATGAGCGCCGCCGAGCGGATCGAGATCTGCGAGCGGGCGGCGGAGACCATCACGGAGAACTTCGACGCCTTCGTCGAGACGATCGTCGTCGACCTCGGGAAGACGTCCAGTCAAGCGGAGTCGGAGGTGACCGCGACGCGCCAGCGCCTCGAGCTCGTCCGCGAGGAGGTGCGCAAGATCTTCGGTGAGTACCTGCCGGGCGACTGGATCCCCGACACCAAGGGGAAGTCGGGGATCGTCCTTCGCGAGCCGGTCGGGACCGTCGCGGCGATCGGGCCTTTCAACTACCCGCTCTTCCTGACCGCGTCGAAGGTGATCCCGGCGCTCGTCGCCGGCAACACGGTCGTGGCCAAGGCGCCCTCCGACGATCCGATCGTCCTGACGCTCTTCGCGCGCGCGCTCGAGGAGGCGGGGCTGCCGCCGGGGGCGCTCAACCTGGTGACAGGCCCTGGCAGCGAGATCGGCGACCGCTTCGCAACTCATGGGGACGTGTCGATGGTCTCGTTTACCGGATCGTCGAAGGTCGGCCGCAGGCTCGCCGAGCTCGCGGGGCCAAAGCCGCTTCATCTCGAGCTCGGCGGGAACGCCGCCGCCATCGTGCTCGCCGACGCCGACCTCGAGCTCGCCGTGCAGAAGTCGGTCGACGGCGCCTTCAAGAACGCCGGCCAGCGCTGCGACGCCGTGAGCCGCGTGCTCGTCGAGGAGGCGGTCTACGGCGACTACCTGGAGCAGGCGGTCGACGCGGCGCGGGGCTATGCGCTCGGCGACCCGAGGGCGGACGGCGTGGACGTCGGCCCGCTCGTCAACGAGCGTGCCGCGACGAGCGTCAAGGAGCTCGTCACGGACGCGGTCGAGAAGGGCGCGCGGGTGCTGGCGGGAGGCGAGAGCGAGGGCTGCTACCACGAGCTCACCGTGCTCGCCGACGTGTCGCGCGACGCTGACATCGTCTGGGAGGAGACCTTCGGCCCCGTCCTTGCGGTCGTCAGCGTGCCGGACCTCGAGGCGGCGCTCGAGCTGGCAAACAGCTCGCGTTACGGGCTCGACTCCTGCGTCTTCACTTCGAACCTCGACAGAGCATGGGGGGCGGCGCGTGCGCTCGAGTGCGGGATGGTGACGGTCAACGACGCTCCCGCGCACGGAGTCGGCCACTTCCCGTTCGGCGGGCGCAAGCCCGACTCGGGAATCGGGCGTGAGGGGCTCGGCTACTCGATCGACGAGTGCACGGCGCTGAAGACGGTGGTCCTCCCGAGCTGAGTCCGCTCGCACCATGGCCATGGACACAGCGCGACGCGAGCTCATTCAGGAGCTAGCGGTAGCGAACGAGAGCAAGCTGCTGCTCCTCGTCGCGGACGGGCTCGGCGGGGTTGCGCCCATGACCGGGGGCGGTACCGAGCTCGAGACCGCCGAGACGCCCAACCTCGACGACCTCGCCGCGCGCGGCACGCTGGGCCTGATGACTCCGGTAGCGCCGGGGATCACGCCTGGCAGCGGGCCGGGGCACCTCGGCCTCTTCGGCTTCGATCCGATGGATGTCGTCGTCGGTCGCGGCGTCCTCGAGGCCTTGGGAATCGGATTCGCGCTCGAGCCGAGCGACGTCGCCGCGCGCTGCAACTTGTGCACCGTCGACGAGGAGGGCAGGATCACCGACCGTCGCGCCGGGCGAATCGCCTCCGACGACGCGGAGAAGCTCGTTCGCAGGCTCGACGAGCTATCGATCGACGGCGTCGAGGTCTTCGTCGAGCACGTCCGCGAGCATCGCTTCGTCCTCGTGCTCCGCGGCGAGGGACTCGAGGCGGACGTAGCGGACACCGACCCCCAGCACGAGGGATCGGCTCCCCTCGCTGCGGTGGCGCGCACCGACGCCTCCCGTCGTACTGCGGCGGTCATCGACGAGTTCGCGCGGAAGGCTCGCGAGGCGCTCGAGGGCGAGGTCGCGAACATGGTCCTCCTGAGGGGGGTCAGCAAGCGGCCGGAGATCCCGTCGTTCCGCGACGCCTACCACCTGAGGAGCTTGGCGCTCGCCACCTATCCGATGTATCGCGGGCTCGCTCAGCTCGTCGGGATGGACGTCGCCGACGTCGCCACGATGGAAGACCAGCTCGCCGCCGTCGGTGAGTCGTGGAGCAGCTACGACTTCTTCTTCGTCCATTACAAGCCCACCGACAGCACTGGCGAGGACAAGCGCTTCGACGCCAAGGTGCGGGCGATCGAAGAGCTCGATGGCGCGCTGCCTGCTCTCCTCGCCGGCGCGCCCGACGTGGTCGCCGTCACGGGCGATCACAGCACGCCGAGCCTGCTCGGGAGCCATAGCTGGCATCCGATCCCGATCGTCTTGGCGGCCGAGTCGTGCAGGCGCGACGGGATCGCGACCTTCGGCGAGTCTCAGTGCTGTCGCGGGGGGCTTGGACAGCTCGAGTCGAAGCACCTCCTGGCGCTGATGCTCGCGCACGCTCACCGCCTGGGCAAGTTCGGCGCCTGAGGCGCGGGGCCGGCCCTATCGGGAAGCGGCGCGGTCCCGCTCGTAGGCGCGATCCAGCACCTGAAGCGTGTGCATGACGGGCAGCTCGCGGTCCAGGGCGCGAAGATGGGCCTCGATCTGCGTGAGGCAGCCGACGTTACCGGTGGCCACCGCCTCCGCGCCGGTCGCGAGCAGGGCCTCGGCCTTCCGGCGGCCGAGCTCCTCGGCCACGTCGGGCTTCTCAATGTTGTAGGTGCCCGCCGAGCCGCAGCAGAGCTGCCAGTCGTCGGGCTCGAGCAGGTTGACATTCGGGATCGCGTCAAGCAGCGCGCGCGGCGCCGAGCGCACGCCCTGGGCGTGCGCAAGGTGGCACGCGTCCTGGTATGCGAGCTCGAGCGGCTCGGAGAGCGGCGGCGGCGGCTTCAGCCCGAGCGCATCGAGGAAGACGCTTACGTCGACGGTGCGCTCCGCGAGCTCCCGCGCCTGCGCCTCCTCGTCCGAGCCCTTGAAGAGGAGCCCGTACTCGCGCATCCCCGATCCGCAGCCCGCGGCGTTCGTCACGACCGCGTCCACGTCGTCTGGGAACGCCCCGAAGTTTCGGCGGGCGTGAGCCTTCGCGCGGGCAGAGCGCCCACCGTGCAGGTCGAGCGCGCCGCAGCAGCCCTGCTCGCGCGGAACCACCACCTCGACTCCGTTGCGCGCGAGGACCCTGAGCGTCGCCGAGTTGATCTCCGGCGCGAGCACCTGCTGGGCGCAACCGGCGAGCAGGGCGACGCGCGCGCGCCGCTGTCCTTCGGCGGGCTGGAGCTCTGGCAGTGGCCGCGCCTCTGGCAGCGTGGCGGGCAGCAGGTCGAGCATCGCCCCAGCGCGCCCGGGTGCCAGCCGCCTGAGCGGGCGCGCCAGGCGCCCCAGCCGGGCCGCGACCCGGAAGCGACGCGGATACGGCAGCGTCTCTGCGATCAGCCGCCGCAGCAGGCGGTCGCGCCAGTCGCGCTCGAGGCGCTCCTCGGCGTGTGCCCGGTAGGGGACAATCAGCTCGTCGTAGCGCACGCCCGACGGGCAGCTCGTGACGCAGGCGTCGCAGCCGACGCAGCAGTCGATGAAGGGTGCGGCCTCCTCCACCTCCATGTTGCCCTCGAGCACCTCCTTCATCAGGAAGATGCGCCCACGGGGCGAGTCCATCTCCTCACCGAGCACGGAGTAGGTGGGACACGTGGGCAGGCAGAAGCCACAGTGGATGCACTGCTCGATGGCAGCCGCCATCTCCTCCGCCTGCGGCTCGTGCTGGTCGACCTTGATCTGGTGGAGCACCCTGGGCTAACTCTACCCGCCCCGCCTGAGAGTCTCGGTGCGATGCTCGCCCGATCAGGGCGTCGGTGCGGTGCTCGCCCGATGAGGGCATCGGTGCGGTCCTCGCCCGATCAGCGATCGGGCTGCGCTCCTCCCCTCGGGCGATCGGGCTGCGCTCCTCCCCTCGGGCGATCGGGCAGGGCTCCTGCCGCTACCTCGCCTGCACCTCCGGGAACCGTCCCGGGGGATCGAGAGCCGACTTCACGCGCTGGGCGAAGACGCCGCCGCGGTGGGTGCCGACCATGGGTGTCTCAGGTGAGCCGGTGAGGAAGATGCCGGCAAGACCGACCGAGCGCAGCAGCTCGTCGAGCTCCTGCGCCGACCGCTCCCCGGGCCAAGCCAGCCACGCGATGTTGGCGCCGGCGCCGTAGCGGCGCTCGACAGCCAGCTCCTCGAGCTTGGCCTCGAGCTCAGGCACCCGCTTCGGCACGAGCGCCACCTTCACGATCGCCGTGTTCTCGGCCACCCAGGCGAAGTCGCGCACCTTCCGCCACAGGATGCCCTCTTCCTCTCCCTCGAGGCGCTCCCCCGACCGCTCGAGGATGCCCTCGAGGCGTTCGAGCCGCGCCGGCATCGCGTCGGCGACGCCGGCCAAGCGCAGCGACAGCCGCCCCGGCGGCTCGAGGTCGAGCGCCTCGAGATCGAACGGAGCGGTCGCGAGCGCTCCGATCAGCGCCAGCGCCTCGTCTAGGCCGGCGCAGTCGACGGTCAGCGTCGCCCACCCCTGCGGCTGGGGGAAGACCTTGAACGAGAGCTCGACCATCACGCCTAGCCGCCCGGCGCTTCCCACCATCAGCTTTGAGAGGTCGAAGCCGGCCGCGTTCTTCACGACCCGTCCGCCCGCACGCACGAGCCTGCCCTCGCCGTCGATGAAGCGCACGCCGAGGATGAAGTCCCTGACCCCGCCGCTGCGGTAGCGCAGCGGACCCGAGGTGCCCGCAGCGACCGCGCCCCCGAGCGTCGCGCCGGCGGCGACGAGCGGCGGGTCGAACGGCAGGTACTGCCCGTTCTCGGCGAGCGCCGCCTCGATCACGCCCAGCGCGGTACCGGCGCGGGCGGTGAAGGTGAGCTCCTCCGGGTCGTAGTCCTCGATCCCGGTGAGTCCCGACACCTCGAGGGTGACGGTGCCCTCGGGCGGGCTCGACAGCGCGGGCTTCGTGCCGCCACCGCGGGGCAGCACGCGCTTGTGCCCGCGGAGCGCCTCCTGGACCTCCTCGACCGCTTCCGGTCGCAGGCTCACGTCATCTCGCGTTGTGCTCGGACTCGTCGGACGAGCCGCCACCCGGCGGGGGGCCGGCGGTGCCGGCGACTGGCGGCGAGCTCGGCGCAGCGTCGGGATCGCGGGCCTCGCAGCGATCGGGCTCCTCCTCGGGCAGGAACATCT
>JACCUE010000309.1 GCA_013812005.1 Thermoleophilaceae bacterium | reverse complement strand
CCTTCGTGGTGCCGCAGGGAGCGCAGGTGCGGCTCTTCATCGACGCACCGGAGTCGGTCCGCCCGGGCTCGGGCTGCCGGGAGGGGACGGGCTGGTTCGAGACCAAGAACAGCCTGAACATCTCGGGCGCCGACAACGCCTTCCAGGTCTACATCTGGGGCGGAAACCCCTCTCCGACCAAGCCGGCGTTCTACATCAAGAACTCGGGCGAGCTCCACATGTCGATCCACGCGCCGAACGCCGACGTGGTCCTCAACAACGCGGCGCGGTTCTACGGGGCGATCAACGCCGACTACATCGAGTTCAAGAACACGACCGACTTCTACTACTCGTCGCTGCTCGACAGCCTGGGCGCCGATCTCTCCACCCTCTTCCAGCGCTCTCAGTGGACCCAGTGCCGGTCCACGCCCACGAACGCCGGCGATCCGCACTCCGGCTGCTGACCTAAGCTCTCAGCCCGATGGTCGCCGCGGTCGCCCTCATCGCCGTGCTCGGCGCCGTCATCGGCTCGTTCCTGAACGTCGTCATCCACCGCGTGCCGCGCGGCGAGTCGATCGTGTCGCCGGGCTCGCGCTGCCCCGCCTGCGGAACATCGGTGCGCGCCCTGGACAACGTCCCGGTCGTCTCCTGGCTGCTCCTGCGCGGGCGCTGTCGTCACTGCGCGGAGCCGATCTCGGCGCGCTACCCGCTCGTCGAGGCGCTGACCGCGGCGGCGTTCGCGGGCGCCGCGCTCGCGCGCGGGGTGGACGAGACGCTGGCGATCGAGCTGCCGTTCCTCGCGATCCTCGTCGCGGTGGCATTCATCGACCTCGACCACCGCATCATTCCGAACGCGATCGTCCTGCCGGCAGCGGTCTACGCGGTGGCAATCACCGCCGTGGTCGCGACCGGCGAGCTGCCCGCGGCCCTGATCGCGGGCGGTGCGGCGTTCACCGGCCTGCTGCTCGCCGCGCTCGCCCAACCCGCCGGGATGGGGATGGGGGACGTCAAGCTGGCGGGCGTCATGGGGCTGTTCCTCGGGGCCGCGGTGGTACCGGCCCTGTTCGTCGCATTCCTCTCGGGCACCGTCGCGGGGCTCGTGCGCATCGCCCGTGAGGGCGCGGACGCTCGCAAGACCGGCATCCCGTTCGGGCCGTTCCTGGCGCTCGGGGGCCTCGCGGGAGTGCTCGCCGGCCCAGAGCTCGTCGACGTCTACCTCGACAACTTCCTGAGCTAGAAGCGTCCCTGGCGCGCCCGGCCTGCCCGGTCGCCGCCGTCGGCGCCCGGTGGCCCGGCCCTGGCTCAAGTTCGGCGGGCGCAGGGCCGATAAGAGAGCGAGGAGCCATGGCGTTCAAACTTCGAAAGAACTCAGGGACGGGGTCGGTCGGTCTCGACATCGACGGCGCCTACATGGCCGCCGTGTCAGCGAGCGGCGACCGCATCGACCGCGCCGCGGCGACGGACCTCCCCCGCGGGCTCATGGCCGACGGCGAGGTCGCGGACGGCGATCGCCTCGCCGAGGCGCTGCGCGACTTCTTCAAGCGCGAGGACCTGCCCCCCAACGTGCACCTCGGTGTCTCCAACCAGCAGATCGTGGTGCGCCAGATCGAGCTGCCGCGCATCGACGATCGCGCCGAGCGCGAGGCGGCCGTGCGCTTCCAGGCCTCCGAGGCGATTGCGATGCCGCTCGACGAGGCGGTGCTCGACCACCAGATCGCGGGCTTCGAGCGCACGGACGGGGTGGAGCGGATGCGCGTCGTCGTCGTCGCCGCCCGCAGGACGATGGTCTCCCAGCTGACCGATGCCGTTCGCGCTGCCGGGCTGCGCCCACAGGGCATCGACCTCGACGCCTTCGCCCTCGTGCGCGCCCTCGCGCATGGCGGCGAGGTCGGCGAGCAGGCACGGGTGCACTGCCACCTCGGCGGCGTCGTCAACCTGGCGGTTGCCGTCGGCGAGGCCTGTGTGTTCACCCGCTCGATGTCCGCGCCGTGGGAGGGCGGGGATGCCGGGGCTGCCGCGACCGTCCTTGCCGACGAGATCGGCCTGTCGATCGACTACTACCGCGGCCAGCCCGGCGCGCTCGACGTCGGCGAGATCGTCCTTTCGGGCCCCGGTGCCGGCGAGGCGGCGCTGATTGCCGCGCTCGGCGAGCGCATCGCGATCCCGTCGCGTGTGGCCGACCCGCTTCCCGGCCTCGACAGCGACGGCCTGCCGGAGGCCGACGATCCCTACCGCTACACGGTCGCGGCCGGGCTGGCCCTCGGAGCCGCCGCGTGAAGCCCGTCAACCTTCTCCCGGACGAGCACCGCCCGCGCCGTGCGGGCGGCGAGCGCCCGGGGAGCGCGTACGCCGTCCTCGGCGTGCTGGCCGTGGCGCTCGCGATGGTGGGCTTCTACGTGCTGAGCGCCAACCAGGTGAGCTCGCGCGAGGACGCCGCGGCGCAGGCCCAGCGCGACGCTCAGGCCGCGCAGGCCGAGATCGCCACGCTCGGCGCCTTCGCCAACTTCAGCCAGATCAAGCAGGTCCGGGTGGCCTCGGTCACGAGCCTCGCCGAGGCGCGCTTCGACTGGGAGCGCTTCGTCCGCGAGCTCGCCCTCGTGCTGCCGGGTCGCACCTACCTCTCGCAGGTCGACGCATCCGTGCTCCCGGATGCCGCCGCGACTGCCACGGCCGCGACGGCCACGACGGCCATCGGGCCTTCGGCCACGCTCCTGGGCTGCGCCCCGCGCCAGCCCGACGTCGCTCAGCTGATGGTGCGCCTGCGAGAGCTCTACCGCGTGCAGGACGTGTCGCTGACCGAGTCTGCGAAGGGGTCGAGCGACTCCGCCTCCGACAGCGGCGACTGCGGCTCCTTCTATTCGTTCAGCGTGATCGTCGCCTTCACACCGTCCGAGCCGGTCGTCGACGGAGCGGGCCGCCGGGTCCCGGCTTCGCTGGGGGGTGGAGGATGAGCCTCACCGACCGTGACCGCAAGATCGTCCTGGTGATCGTGCCGGTCGTCGTGATCCTCGCCTACTGGTTCTTGGCGCTCTCGCCCAAGCGCGAGGAGGCGGTCAAGGCCGGCGAGAACCTCGCGGCCCAGGAGCAGGCGCGCGATGGCGCCGAGTCCCAGCTCGCCCAGCTCCGTGCCGCCAAGACCAGCTTCGCCGCAGACTACGCCCAGCTCGTGCGCCTCGGCAAGGCCGTGCCGGCGAAGGTCGACATGCCGAGCCTCCTGGTGCAGCTCGACTCCGCCGCGCGCGGAACGGGGATCGCCTTCACCAAGATCGCCGCCGGTGAGCCCACGCTCGCCGCACCCGTCGCCCAGCCTCCGGCTGAGCCCGGCGCCGCGGGCGGCACGGGCACGACGCCCGCTGCGCCCGGCGGAGTGCCGGCCCAGAGCGCCCCGGGGGGCACGGTCGAGACGGCCGGCGGAGCGGTCAACAGCGCGAACGACACCGGCGCCGCGGCTGCGGCCAGCGGCGTCGACCCCGCCGACACCTCCACCTCGGCCCCCGCGTCCCAGGGTGGCCTGCCCGTCGGCGGAGGCGCCGCCGCCCCCGCCGCGCCGGGGACGTGCGCGGCCGGGCTGGAGTGCGTGCCGCTCACCTTCGAGTTCGACGGCAAGTTCTTCGAGCTCGCGGACTTCTTCCACCGTCTCAAGCGCTTCGTGCGAGTCTCCAATGAGAAGGTGCTCGTGCAGGGCCGCCTGCTCTCGATCGACGGTCTGAGCTTCACCGCCGCGGAAGACGGCTTTCCGGCGCTGAAGGCCGAGGTCGAGGCGACGGTCTACCTCGCGCCGCGGGCCGAGGGGACCGCCGCCGGTGCGTCTCCCCAGGGCCCGGGCGTCGTCACGCCGGCAGCCACTCCCGTCGCGCCCGCCGAGAGCGGCGCGACCCCTGTTCCCACCGCCGTCGCGACGCCATGACCGGCTTCCTCCTCGATCTTTGGCACGACCTGCGCGAGAAGCGGCTGGCGCCCGTCGCCGTGCTGTTGCTCGTGGCCCTCATCGCCGTCCCCGTGGTGATGCTCAAACCCGCTTCGTCCTCCGAGGGCGACCCCGGCGCGCCGGCGGTGGCTGCGGGAAGCACGTCCCAGCCGACTATCGTCGACGCCGCCCAGGAGGGCGCCGGCGAGGGGTCCGACCTCGGGGTCTTCGACCCTCGCAACCCGTTCCGGCCGCCGCCCGGCATGCGTGCCGGCCCCAACGCCAACGGCGACCCGATCACGGCGATCGAACCCGAGTCGCCGCTCGGGGGCGTGTCCACCGGCGCCGGCCCTGATCCGGGCAGCATCGGTGGCGGTGGCGGCGGTGGTGTCACGGCGCCCGAGCCCGCTCCCGTGCCGGACCCGGTCGGGCCTGTCGAGCCGGTCGAGCCGGGCGAGCCCGTCAGGCGCTCATTCACCTACGTCGCCGACGTGCGCTTCGGCCGCACGGGCGAAGAGCGCAGGCGAACCGTGCAACGCCTCGAGCTGCTGCCCAGCGCCAAGAACCCGGTCGTGGTCTTCCTCGGTGTGAGCGCGACCCGCAAGCGCGCGGTCTTCCTGCTCGACACCCGCTTCAGCCAGGCGGGCGAGGGGATCTGCCGCCCGAGCGCCGCCACATGCAGCTACATCTACCTCTCGCCGAAGAAAGGCGAGAGCGAGCACTACTTCACCGACGCCGACGGCAACGCGTACCGGCTCGACCTCCTGCGCATCCGCCGCGTCGAGGTGGGCGGCCGAGCCTCGGCGAAGGGGTCAGGGACCGGCCGCGGAAGCCCGCAGGCCAGGGCGGACGCGGTCGGCAGGCGCCCACTTCCCGTATTCGTCGACGAGGAGCGGGTGAACTGATGGTTCTTTCGCGCCGGCCGAGTGGAGTAGGTGTGAAGCGCTCCATCGCCCTTGCCTGCGCTCTCATCGCCCTCCTCGCCATGGCCGCGGCCGCCGACGGTGCGAACAGGCGCCCGAAGCCCCCGCCACCGGTGGTGACCGCAGTGACTCCCGCGAAGCCCGAGCTCGGCGAGCGCCTGATCATCAAGGGCAGGCGCTTCTCCACCCGCCGGCCGGCCAACACCGTCATCCTGCGCAGCCCCGCGGGTGCCACGTCCTTCCTCAAGCCGCTGAGCGCCTCGCGCAGGCGCCTGGCCGTCAGGCTGCCGCTGTCGCTCGACCGGCTCATGGTGCGCCGGGCCGGGGCCCTCGTTCCCACCCGCTTCCGGGTCCGCGTGCTCACCCGCCGTCGCTTCAGCGCGTACCTCCCCACGAGCCGCTCGCCCGTGGTGATGCCCCCGGAATCCGGGGGCCCCGGTGGCGGTGGCGACGTCGGCGGCGACTGCGACCGGGACGGCATTCCGGACGGCACCGACGCCAACGACGACGCCGACCTGCTCGCCGACGCGCTGGAGGCCACGGTGGGGACCGACCCCTGCAAGGCGGACACCGACGGCGACGGCCTCGAGGACGGCTGGGAGTACTGGGCCGCGCGCGATCTCAACCAGGACGCCGTCCCCTACCCTGGCAGGCGGCCGTTCTCGAACCCGCTCGACCCCTCCGACGCCGGCGTCGACTTCGACGGCGACTCGCTGACGATGGCCGAGGAGCACGCGCTGTGGCGTCACGTCGGCAGCGGCTTCGACCCCGGCCGCGCGGCCCCGGAATCCAACTCCCCGCTTGCCTACAGCGACGGCACGCAGACCAGCCGACCGGGTGAGACGCCCGCGGTGCCCGCCTTTCGCAGCGCCTCCTTCGGCATCCCCTTCGCGCCGCCGTCCTACCCGGCCCGGCTCGAGCTCCGTGACGACGGCGTGTGGAGCGACGACGAGCGCGATGCCGACCGTGACGGCGTGACCAACTACCACGAGACCCACGGGCCGGGCACCCAGGGCTGGTGGAAGGCCACCCTCGGGCTCGAATCCGTGCCTGCGTGGCCCAAGTCCCCCTACGGGACCTTCGCGGTGCGGCCTTTCGCCGACCTCGACCCACTGAATCCCGACGTCGACGGCGACCGGCTGCTCGACGGCGAGGACGACCAGGACAACGACGACGTGGCCAACCTGTTCGAGATGTACGAGCGGACCTACGACGTCGGCGGGACGCCGTT
>JACCUE010000293.1 GCA_013812005.1 Thermoleophilaceae bacterium | reverse complement strand
GCGGAGGTGAGCCACATCGCTCCCGGCGACCGGGTCGTGATCCCCTTCAACGTCTCCTGCGGCCACTGCTTCATGTGCGACAAGGGCCTGATGTCGCAGTGCGAGACCACCCAGGTGCACGAGTACGACACCGGTGCGGCATTTCTCGGCTACACCAAGCTCTACGGGCAGGTGCCCGGCGGCCAGGCCGAGTTCCTTCGCGTTCCCCAGGCCCAGTTCGGCCCGATCAAGGTGCCCGAGGGCCCGTCTGACGATCGCTTCGTCTACCTGTCGGACGTCCTGCCCACCGCCTGGCAGGCGGTGGAGTACGCCGACGTGCCCGACGGTGGCAGCCTGCTGGTGCTCGGCCTCGGGCCGATCGGTGAGATGTCGTGCCGCGTTGCCCAGCAGCGCGGCATCGAGCACGTGCTGGCGATCGACCTGGTGCCCGAGCGCCTGGAGCGTGCCCGCGCTCACGGCGTGCAGGCGATCGACCTCTCAGAGCACGACGACCTCCCGGCTCTCGTCCGCGACCAGACCGACGGCCGGGGCCCCGACTCGGTGATCGACGCCGTGGGAATGGAGGCGCACGGAGCGCCCGTGGGCAAGCTCGCCCACCGCCTCGCCGGCCTGCTGCCCGACGCCGCCGCGCAGAAGCTGATCGAGACGGCCGGCATCGACCGCCTCAGCGCGCTGCACATGGCGATCGAGCTGGTCCGCCGCGGCGGCACCGTCTCGCTGTCGGGCGTGTACGGCGGCGCGGCCAGCCCGATGCCGCTGATCCAGATGTTCGACAAGCAGATCAACATGCGGATGGGACAGGCCAACGTGAAGCGCTGGATCGACGACCTGATGCCACTGGTGACGGCTGACGACGATCCGCTCGGCGTCGAGACCTTCGCCACCCACCACGTTCCGCTCGACGAGGCGCCCAACGCGTACGAGACCTTTCAGAAGAAGACCGACAACGCGTTCAAGATCCTGCTCAAGCCTTGAGCCGCCCGGAAGTGAGGGCCCGTCCGGATCGGGGATCTTCCGTCTGAGTAGTCTCCCCGCGCGTGAACGACGTGGTGATCCTCTGCGGAGGGCGTGGAACGCGCCTGCAGGAGCACACGCGTGAGATCCCGAAGCCTCTGGTCGAGATCGGCGATCGGCCGATCGTCTGGCACGTGATCCGGCTCTACGCGGCGCAAGGCTTCCAGCGCTTCACGCTGCTCACCGGCTACCGGGGGGAGATGATCGAGCAGTTCACCGCCGACGAGAGCTGGCCCGACGGGGTCGAGGTCGAGTGCGTCGACACCGGAGCCGAGACACCGACTGGCGGGCGCATCCACCAACTGAGAGATCGCCTGGGGGACCGCCCGTTCTGCGCCACCTACGCCGACGGCGTGGCCGACATCGACCTCGAGGCCGAGCTCGAGCACCACAGAGGGCATGGGGACGCGGCCACGATGACCGTGGTGCGTCCCGAGCTGCAGTTCGGTGTGACCGAGATCCATGACGACGACCGCGTGACCGGCTTCCGCGAGAAGCCCCGCTCCGATCACTGGATCAACGGTGGGTTCTTCTGCTTCGAGCCCGAGGTGTTCGACTACCTCGAGCCCGACAGCATCCTCGAGCGCGCGCCGCTCGAGGGCCTGGCGGCCGACCGAAAGCTGCACGCGTACCGCCACAGCGGCTTCTGGGCCTGCATGGACACCTACAAGGACTCGGTGGCCCTCAACGACCTCTGGGCGCAGGACCCACCGTGGAAGCTGTGGCAGTAGGCGATCGCGCCCCCGAGATATCGGTGGTCGTGCCCTCTCATGACCGCCCGGTGCGACTGCGCTGGCTGCTGAACGCGCTCGCCGAGCAGACCCTCCCACGCGAGCGGTGGGAGGTGGTGGTGGCGCACGACTCGTCCGGCGCCGACACGGAGGAGCTCCTGCGCACCCATCCGCTCGCGCGCGAAGGAGTCCTGCGCCACCTCACCTACCAGCCCGGCGCCTCACCGATGGCCACCCGGCGAAACGCCGCCTGGCGGATGGCGCGCTCTCCCCTCGTCGCCTTCACAGACGACGACTGCCGGCCCCCGCCCGAGTGGCTCGAGCGAGCCCTGGCAGCTGCGAACCGCCACCCCGGCGCGGTGGTGCAGGGTGCCACCCGGCCCGACCCCGACGAATGGGCCGAGGGCTTTGGCCCGAACCTCCACACGCAGAACATCCACCCCCCGACGCCCTGGGCCGAGACGTGCAACATCGTCTACCCGAGGGCCGTGCTCGAGGCGACCGGCGGCTTCGTGGAAGAGCCCCCGCTGGCGGTGGCGGATGACACCGACCTCGCGGTTCGGGCGCGAAAGGACGCGGGCGCTGCCTACGTGGGGGCCCCGGAGGTGCTCACCTATCACGCCGCCGAGTCGGCGCCTCTCCATCGGCGCCTGCGCGGCCTCTGGCGCTGGCAGGACAACCCGTGGCTGGTCAAGCGCCACCCCGAGATGCGCGAGTCCTACTTCCTGTGGATCTTCTGGAAGCGGAGTCACGTCTGGCTGCCCTTCGCCACCGCGGGCGTGCTCCTGGCACGACGAAAGCCCGTCTGGCTTCTGCTCGCCGCTCCCTGGCTCGCTCACTCTCTGCCCCGGTACGGTCAGGCCCCCCGCACGCGCCTGCGGGCGCTGTCCGAGGTCCCGGGCCGGTTCCTCTACGACGCCACCGAGTTCGCCGCCCACGCGCGCGGGAGCCTCAAGCACCGGACGCTCTTCCTGTGAGTGGCGGCGACCGGCGAGGCCGCCTGGCCATCGCCATGCTCGCCCCCTGTTACTGGCCGGAGGTGCGCCGCGGCGCCGAGCGCTTCACGCGGGAGCTGGCCGACGGCCTCGTGCAAGGGGGCCATCGCCCGCATCTGATCACGAGTCATCCCGGCCGGCCGAGCCGTACGACCGAGGACGGCCTCACCGTGACTCGGCTGCCCCGTCCCCCCCAGCGGCAACTGCGAAGGCGGATGTTCGAGGAGTACCTGACCCATGTGCCCCTCAGCTACATGGCCCTGCGATCGGGAAGCTACGACCTCGCCCACTCCACCTATGCGACCGACGCGCTTGCGGGAGCGCGGTGGTCGCGCGTCACCGGTCGCCCTTCGATCTTCTCCTACATGGGGATCCCCGATCGCGCCTGGCTCGTCAGGCGTCGGATGCGCCTGAAGGTGACGGTCGAGGCGGTGCGCGGCTCCTCCGCGGTCGTGGCGCTCAGCGAGACCGCTGCGGCGGCCTTCGGGCACGACCTCGGCGTTCAGCCGCACGTGATCCCGCCTGGCGTCGACACCCGGGCGTTCAAGCCCGGGGGGGAGCGCGCCGTCGAGCCCACGATCTTCTGCGCGTCCTCGATCGCCGAGCCGGCAAAACGGGTCGCCGACCTCATCCGCGCGTTCGCGCTCGTGCGCCGCGAGCGCCCCCACGCGAGGCTCGTGCTCTCACGACCTTCCGATCCAAGCGACGCGGAGCGGATCATCGGAGGAGAGGAGGGCGTCGAGCTCGTGGACGTCGACAGCCCCGAGGCCCTGCTGCACGCCTATCGCAGCGCCTGGGTCACGGCCCTGCCCTCCCAAGGGGAGGCCTTCGGCCTCGTGCTGGTCGAGTCGATGGCGTGTGGCACCCCTGTCGTCGGTCGTCGCGCCGGTGCGATCGGCGAGGTGGTCGACCGGGACTCGGTGGGGACGCTCTTCTGCGGCGAAGAGGACACCCTCGCCCGTGCTCTGCTGGAGTCGCTCGAGCTCGCGACCGATCTCGCGACCACGGATGCCTGCCGGGCGCGCGCCGAGGATTTCTCGACGGCCCGTTGCTCAGAGGCGTACCTGGCTCTCTACCGGCAGCTGCTCGAGCGCTGAATGCGCCCCGCGGGAAGGAACTCCGGCCGTCCGAGCGAATCAGTTGCGCGTGAAGGCCACCGGCACCGCAGCACTCACCCTGTCCGCCGAGATCCGTTCGCGGTTCGACGAGTTCTCCCGCTCACAGAAGGATGTGGGCCAGTACATCGTCGACCACCTCGACGAGGCCTCGTTCCACACGGCCGAGGAGCTGGCGCGCCGCGCGAACACCTCGAGCTCGACCGTCGTACGCTTCGCGCAGGCGTTGGGCTTCGAGGGCTTCCCCGAGCTCCAGGCCGCCGCCCGCGACGAGTACCGCCGCGCCCGCGAGGGTGACGACGGAGTCGTCGACGTGCCCAACCCGCCGCTGTTTCCAATCGACCAGACGGGCTTCGAGGCAGCGCTTGCCGCCGATCACGTGAACGTGGAGGAGACGGCCCGCAAGCTCGATCGCGACGAGGTCGAGGCCTCCGTCGATCTGATCGCGCACGCCGACCGGATCGTGCTCTGCGGAACCGACCAGATGGCGTTCTTCGCCAGCTACCTGCGCCATCTCCTGATGCTGCTCGACCTGCGCTGTGAGGTGGTGGCCAGTCCGAGCCAGGAGGGTCTGGCCAAGCTGGGCAGGATCGACGAGCGGACCGTGCTGGTGGGCTTTTCCGCCGGCCGCCCCCATCCGCTCGTGGTTCGCGCCATGAAGCTGGCGCGCAACCGCCGCGCGGCGACGATCGCGATCGCCGACGCCACGCTGTCCGAGGTGGCCAAGCTCGGCGACCACAAGCTCTTCTACTCCTCCAACAGCCCCGCCTACGTGCGCTCGCACTCGGCCCTGCTCAGCGTCGTCCAGGCGCTCGCCTACGGCATCTACGCCCTGGACGAGCCCGCATACGCGGATCGCATCAAGGCCTTCCGGCTCAAGTAGCCCCGCAAAGCGCCCCACCGTAGCCTGCGCCCGCGTGGGGGTACCATCATCTCGATGAAGGAAGAGTCGACCTTCCGCGTCAAGTCCGGCCTGGCCGAGATGCTCAAGGGCGGCGTGATCATGGACGTCGTCAGCGCCGAGCAGGCCCGCATCGCGGAGTCGGCCGGCGCGGTGGCCGTGATGGCGCTGGAGCGTGTGCCCGCGGACATCCGCGCCGC
>JACCUE010000265.1 GCA_013812005.1 Thermoleophilaceae bacterium | reverse complement strand
GGCCACGCCCACGCCGTAGAGCTCGTCCGGGGCCGGGTTGTCGATGTCGCCGTCGCGGGAAGCCACCATCACGAGCATCCGGTTGCCGCCGAGCACGTCGTTGATCAGCGCGATCGAGCGTTCCTGGCCGACCGCGAGCGGCGTGAGGGTGTCCGGGAAGGGCACGCTGTCCTTCAGCGGAAGCACGGGCAGGCTCTCCGGCAGGCCCGTGGCCACCGGCAGCTCCTGCGGGGCCTGGTCGCCGCCAGCGGGGATCTCGATCACGGCTCGCCCCCTTCCTCGATCGGCACGCGGCGCGACACGTGCTCGCGCCGTGCCAGCGGCACCTCGACCACGAGCATGCCGTCCTCGTAGCTGGCCCGCGCCTGCTCGGCGACCACATCGGCGCCCAGCTCCACAGTGCGTCGAAACGGGCCGTGCTCGATCTCGATCTGCTGAAACAGGCGGCCCTCGGGGCCCGCGGCCCTGCGCTGGCCCGAGATCAGCAGCTGGCGTCCGCGGATCTCGAGGGCCACGTCGTCGATCAGGATCCCCGCGAGGTCGACCTTGACCACGGCCCGAGCCGGATCGTCCTGGTAGAAGACGTCCACCGAGGGCGAGAAGCCGCGACCGCGGAAGCCGGTGCGCTCGAAGGCATCGCCGAACAGCTCGTCGATCTCCCGCCGCATGCGGTCGAA
This sequence comes from Thermoleophilaceae bacterium, assembly GCA_013812005.1. Lineage (GTDB taxonomy): Bacteria > Actinomycetota > Thermoleophilia > Solirubrobacterales > Thermoleophilaceae > JAAYBF01. The sequence goes on along the minus strand of JACCUE010000265.1, from coordinate 2,927 downwards.
GTTGGCGAACAGATCCCGGTCCGGGCTCACCGGTGCAGGGTACCCGGGCCCAGCAGGGCCTACCCCCTCCACTCAGATCTCGTAGACCGACCCCTCGGACGCGACCTCGACCGGCGCGCCGAAGGCCCCGCTGGCCTGCTTGCGCGCCCAGGTGGCATCCAGCTCGTCGGAGATGTGGGTGAGCACCACCCGGCGAGCGCCGGCCAGGCGGGCGTGCTCACCGGCCTCCTGGGGCGTGAGATGCCCGCGCGTCCCCGTGCGCTCGGGCCGGGGCAGGGTGGCCTCGATCACGAGCAGCGCGCAGTCCTTCACGAACTCGATCAGGTCCTCGGACGGGCTCGAGTCCGCGCCGTAGGCCAGCGAGCCGCCGCCGTTGGCCGAGACGACGTTCATGGCGAAGGTCTCGGTGAAGTGCGGCACCGACCTGAACCGGAACCGGAACGGGCCGATCTCGGGGGTCGAGTTCTCCTCGTACTCCTCCAGCCGGAAGGCGTTCTCGATCAGGTCATCGTTGCCCCATGCACCGACTACGCGGCGAAACACCTCGGCGGCGCCGGGCGGCGCGATCAGGCGCGGCCGGGCGGGGTGGTCGGTGCCGGGCCACGGGGGTACCGGCACCGGCTGCTGACGCGGAGCGTATGTGAGCGCGTAGGAGTAGGGCACCAGGTCGAGGAAGTGATCCGCGTGGAGATGCGACAACACGACGGCATCTACGTCCACGTAGTCCACGAACTGGCGCAGCTTCGAGAACACGCCGTTGCCGCAGTCGACCAGCACCGAGGTGCCGGCCTCTTGGAGCAGGTATCCCGAGCACGCCCCCCCGGCGTCCTGCCAGGAGGGTGACTTGCCGAGCACGGTGAGCCGCATGCGCCGGCGACTCTATCCGGCGCAGTGCCCCCGAGCGCTCGTCGCGGACACGGCCCAGCGCGTGAGGCCTCAGCTCGGCTGGGGGAACGCGTACGCGGCACGCGTGCGGGCGGTGCGAAAGGTGAAGGCCAGCTGGCGCTCGGGGGCCAGCCCACGCTCGGCGGGCCGGAAGGTGGTGCAGGGCTCTTGAAGGTTGAGCGCGCACAGCATGTTCTGATGAAAGAAGCAGTCCTCGCACTTCGCGCGCTTCGCCTTGCTCTTCGCCATGCTTTCCTGTTCCCTCCTGTCGCCGAGTCCGAGAGTCCGATGTGCTCGCGCCATGCTGCACGAATCGGGCCTCCCCCGCCAACCGCGTTCCCGCAAAACCGTGAGATTTAAATACCCTGGAAATTGCAGGCTTTCTCTGCACTCCTCCGCTGTTTGCGGGGTTGGCCGGGGGGCGAATTCTCGTCTCGGCCCCTACCGGACCGCGTAAGGAAGCAGTGGAGCTGATCACCGGGGCCACCGGATATGTGGGAGGCAGGCTCCTCGAGCGGCTGCTGGCCGAGAACCGGCCCGTGCGCGCCCTCGCGCGCGACCCGTCGCGGCTCGCCCCGCGTGCGGGAGTTGAGGTGCTCGGCGGCGACATCATCAGCGGTCGCGGGATGCGCGAGGCGCTCGAAGGCTGCGCAACCGCCTACTACCTCGTGCATTCGATGGAGGCGCCCACCGGCCCTGACGACGGTGGCTTCTCCGACCGCGACCGGCGCGCCGCCGAGAGCTTCGCCGACGCGGCGCGCGCAGCAGGGGTTGAGCGCGTGGTCTATCTGGGCGGCATCGCCCCGACCGATGCCGAGCCCTCGGCTCACATCGCGTCCCGGATCGAGGTCGAGCAGATCCTTCTGGACGCGGCGCCCGCGGCCACGGCCCTGCGCGCCTCGGTCCTGATCGGGTCGCGCTCCTCGTCCTTCCGGATGCTGGTGCGCCTGGTCGAGCGGCTGCGCGTGCTTCCGATGCCCGCCTGGCGCCGCAATCGCACCCAGCCCATTGCGGAGCGCGACGCGGTCGAGTTCCTGGCCCGCACCCCGGGCATCGAGGCCGCCGCGGGGCGCTCCCTCGACATCGCCGGCCCGGACGTGCTCAGCTACGGCGAGATGATCGAGCGGATCGCCGAATCGATGGGCGTGGCGCGGCTGCCGATCGGCCTGGGCTTCTCCCTCATTCCGCCGGCGAGCGCGGTGGTGAGCGCGCTGACCGACCAGCCACTCGACCTCGTGCGACCGCTGATGCAGAGCCTGGAGCACGAGCTGCTGCCCCGCGACGCCCTCGAGGCGCCGGAGATGTACGGCATCCGCGCCCTTCCATTCGACCGGGCGGTGGAGCGCGCCCTCGCCGAGTGGGAGCGCACCGAGGAGCTGGCGGCGCGGTGAGGGTCGAGCGCCAGGTGCAGGTGAAGGCCTCGCCGCAGGCCTTGTACGAAGTGGTGATGAACCCCCGCTGCCTGGAGCAATGGGTGACGATCCACCAGTTTCTCGAAGACGCCCCGGACGGCCAGCTGAGAAAGGGCTCCACCCTCACCCAGTGCCTCAAGCTCGCCGGAAAGGGGTTCAAGGTGCGCTGGAGGGTGGTGGAGAACGAGCCCGCCAAGCGCGTCGTGTGGGAGGGCAAGGGGCCGGTGCGGGCCAAGGCCAAGGTGATCTACGAGTTCGCCGCCGACGGCGACGCCACCACGTTCTACTACGCCAACGAGTACGACCTGCCGGGTGGGCCGGTCGGACGGATGGCCGGCCCGATGGTCAAGCGGGTGACGGCGGGCGAACTGGACAAATCACTCAAAAAGCTAAAGGTGTTAGTGGAGTGACAGTCGCCGTATGGCATCATGCGAATAACTCTTTTCAGGAAAGGATCGCACGGTGACTGACTTTCTGGATGAGAAGCGCAAGGAGATAGACGCGCGGCTCAAGGAGCTGCGTCCCCTCGTGGAGGAGTACGAGCGACTGGAGAAGGCCGCGTCCGCGCTCGCGGGGGTGGGCGCTTCGAGCCCGGGCCGGGGCGGCCGCCGGTCGGGTGCGGCGTCCGCC
>JACCUE010000261.1 GCA_013812005.1 Thermoleophilaceae bacterium | reverse complement strand
GGCTAGCGAGGAGCCAAGCGGCAGTGCTCGGGATCTGCGCGATCAACAGGGCGGCTGCGATGGCAGTGCCGATCGCGGCGAGATGAACCACGCCCGCCCGTACCAGGTGCGGACTGCGGCTGAGCGCCTTCTTGGCTTCTCCCCCGGACTCCCCCGTCAACAGCATGAGGCCGCCGTATGCACTCGTCGCGCCCACGGCGAACAGGAAGATCTCCGCCTCCGTCGGCACTCCGTGCTCGCCAGCCAGCACGGACCCCGTCGCCCACACCGTGATCGCGTAGCCGTACGGCAGTCCCGCCCCGTAAAGCGCGGTCTGGAGCGCCCGAACGTAAGCCGAGTCCCGAATCGCCACCCGCCGAGTCTCACGCTCGTCGCGGACGTCAGGGCTCAACCGGGTCACGGCCCGGGAACGCGAGGCGGCGGCGACTCCAGAACTCCGGATGGATCAGGACGGGCATGTTCACGCGCCCGAGCCGGCCCACCAGACCATCCATGCCGGTGGTGTGATCCCAATGACCGTGGCTCAGCACGATGATGTCGATTCCGCCGGGGACAGGTCGAGTCGGCGCATGTTCTCTACCGGGCCGTGACCGTCGCAACGAAACCCGCGATACGCAGGCGAATAACACGCGGCGGCCGGACTCCCCAGGACACGACATACCCCCACAAGCTCCATGGTAAGGAAGGGGTCTCCGGTTCGAGTCCGGAAGAGGGCTCTCGAGGAAGCCCTGCAAACGGGTGTTTTGTGGTGAAACCGAACCGATCGCCCGGTTCCAGCTCGCGCGCGACCTTGAGCACTGCGTGGTCGTCCCAGACGAGCTCCGGAGCGAAATCCTCGCTCGGAAAGCCGATTCGCCGCCCGTCAGCGAGCTCGAACTCGTGCAGGTGCGAGAGGTCCCAGCGCGCGAACGCCGCGTTGATGGCGTCAGCGAGTTGCGCGACGCGCTCCTGCTCCGTTACTACCGTAGGGCCGTGCCGCCGCCTAGCTTGATGGACCGCCGGCCGCTCGGGTTCGCCGCGGCGGGCGCGCTCGTGATCGCGTTTTCCGCGATCCTCGTGGCGCTCGCCGATGTGTCTCCCTCGACGGCCGCCGTCTTCCGCTGCGCCTACGCCCTGCCGGTGCTAGGCACGCTGGCGGTAATCGAGCGACGGCGCTACGGACCGCGCACCTCGCGAGAGCGTTCAATCGCCCTGCTGGCGGGCGTGTTCTTCGCGGCCGACCTCACCTTCTGGCACCATTCGATCGACGCCGTCGGCGCTGGCCTCGCAACGGTGCTCGCGAACGTGCAGCTCGTCCTCGTGGGAGTAATCGCCTGGGCGGCGCTCGGCGAGCGGCCCGACAGCCGCAGCGTGCAGGCGGTGCCCGTGGTGCTTTTCGGGGTGGTGCTCATCTCGGGAGCCTTGGGCAGCGGCGCCTACGGTGACGACCCCCTGCTCGGCACCCTCTTCGGGCTGATTACCGCGCTCACCTACGCCATCTTCCTCCTGTTGCTGCGCCGTGCGGGTGCGGACGCCCTCAGGCCCGCGGGACCCCTGTTCGACGCCACGCTCAGCAGCGCCGTGTTCGCCGCGGTCGCGGGCCTGGCGGTCGGCGACATCGACTTCCTACCGGACCTCGAGGCCCAGGCCTGGCTGGTCACGCTTGCGCTCAGCTCGCAGGTGCTCGGCTGGCTGCTCATCTCGGTGTCGCTGCCGCGCCTGCCGGCCTTGCTCACAGCGATCACGCTGACGCTCCAGCCGGTGGGCTCGGTGCTGCTCGGGGTAGCGCTGCTCTCAGAAGACCCGTCCGGGGTGCAACTGGCGGGCGTGGCGATCGTGATCACCGGCATCGTGCTGGCCACAGCGCGGTCGCGCTCAGGCCCCACGGACGAGCCGGCGCGAAGCCTGGCTTGACGGATGCACGAGCGCGTGGGGAGTGAGTTCGGAGCCCCGTCCAGGTGGCGTTCGGCTTCAGGACATCCACGGTGTTCCCTGCGCCCCTGGTTGAGGTGTCGTAGGCTCGCAACGTGGCTGCCATCTCTGCGGACGCCCCGACGGCTGGTGCGGTCACGCATGCGATCCAGGAAGGGGATGTCGCGTCGCTGCGCCGACTGCTCGATGAGGTCGACGACCTCGCGACATCGACGGTCGTCGACGCCTGCGGCGTGTCGCGATCGCTGCTTCACATCGCCACCGACTTCCCCGGCAACTTCCCTAACGGACCGGAGACGGTGCGGGCGCTCGTTTGCGCCGGTGCCGACCTCACCGCCCGTCTGATCGGATCGAACGAGGAGACGCCGCTGCACTGGGCGGCGAGCACCGACGATGTCGCGGTTCTCGACGCGCTGCTCGAGCTGGGAGCCGACATCGAAGCGTCTGGATCGGTGATCGACGGAACCACGCCGCTGGCGAACGCGGCGGCCTTCGGCCAGTGGCGGGCCGCGCGACGGCTCCTACATCACGGCGCCGCGACCAACCTGTGGCAGGCCGCAGCGTTGGGGCTCGCAGAACGAGTCGAACGGCTCCTCGCCGAAGCGCCGCCGGCGGATGACGTGACCAACGCGTTCTGGTGCGCGTGTCACGGCGGCCGGCGCGCCACCGCCGAGCTGCTTCTGGATCGGGGCGCGGACCGTGACTGGGTCGGCCACGACGGCCTCACGCCCTTGGACGCCGCCGAACGCAGCGAGGCCACCGAGGTCGCCGCGTGGCTTCGATCGGCAGGAGCCGCATCCGCTCGCAGGGGAACGTAGCCGTGGCCTCCTCCGAGCTACGACCCGGTTGCCGTCGCGCCTTCGTCGTGCACGGCGTGCACACCCTCGGCGAACTCCTCGACGACCTTCGCGCAGAAGGCCGGCAGGTCGTCCGGGTCGCGACTCGACACGAGACCCTGATCGGTCACGACCTCCTCGTCCACCACATTGGCGCCCGCGTTACGCAGATCGGTGCGGATGCTCGGGTAGGAGGTGATGGTGCGGCCCTTCACCAGGTCCGCCTCGACCAGAGTCCACGGTCCGTGGCAGATCACGCCGACCGGCTTCCCGGTCTTGAAGTACTCCTGCAGGAACGAGATCACCTTCTCATCGACCCGCAGGTTGTCGGGGTTGACCACGCCTCCCGGCAGCAGTAGCCCGTCGTAGTCGTCGACCGACGCGTCACCTACCGCCTTGTCGACCGCGAACGTGTCGCCCTTGTTGATGTCCTGGTTCATGGCCTGGATCTCGCCGGTGTCGATCGACAGCAGCTCGGTTTCGGCTCCCGCGTCCTCGACTGCCTGCCTTGGCTGCTCCAGCTCTACCTGCTCGACCCCATCGGCTG